>CAIZGQ010000163.1 GCA_903932565.1 uncultured Hyphomicrobiales bacterium | reverse complement strand
GGCTCGATTTTCCCTATGGCGATACCTTCCCGCACGATGCCAATCTTGATCTTCTACACGGCCTTGATTTCCAAAAAGGCTGCTATGTGGGCCAGGAAGTTGTCTCGCGGGTGCAACACCGCGGCTCGGCCCGCAAGCGCATTCTGCCGGTCAGGTTTCTGGATGGGGCTGGACAAAGGGGCGCGCCCATCCTGGCGGATGATCGCGAAATCGGGACGCTGGGCTCCGTGGCGGGCCTGCTTGGCCTGGCGATGCTGCGCACGGACCGTCTGGAGGAAGCGCGGGCTGAGGGGATTGCGCTTCGCGCCGGTTCGCAGGCTTTGGTGGTTGATCCGCTCAATTGAAAAAGCCCGGCTTGTGGCCGGGCTTTCCAGTGGTTCGCGTTGCTATTCGTGCGGCGTCGTCGATCTAAAAGTGGTAATTCACGCCGGTGCGCAGGATATTTTCGTTGATGCCAATCCGTGTGGCGTCGCGGCCGCCGAACGCACTTCCCGATGATGTCGTGGCGTACAGATATTCCATCTTGGCCGAGATGTTTTGTGTGAACGCATATTCAAGACCAGCGCCGATCACATAACCGCTGTGCAACTGCGACTTTGTGAAATAAGCCAGTGTGGGATCATTGAGCACGGCATTCGATGTCAGCCCGGCATATCCGGCCGTGCCATAGAACATGATGCGGTCCATGGCGTAGCCGAGGCGGCCGCGCAGCGTCACGAACGTTGGTGAATGGATCTTCGACGCAAAGTTCGGCCCAAAGCTGTTGTGTTCGGAAATCCAGGCGTAACCCAGATCACCTTCCGCGCCGACAACGAGATTTCCCGACTGGAAATTGTAGCCGCCCGTCACACCAAGCATCGCGCCGTTGGCGTTGCGGAAATAAATGGAATCCCGATACGTGCCGGCCGCATATCCAAGATTGAGGCCTGCATAAAGCCCGGTCCATGAAAATGCGGACGTCGATGCATAGACGGGATCGGCATAAGGTGCCGATGTGCGGCGCGGCAAATCCGCGGCGGATGCTGTTACGGTGCCAAGCACAACCAGCACAAGTGCTTTCGACAGCGGCTTCATCATCTGTTCAAACTCCGGCTTGCCGCGATCATTGCGCGACGACATGCCGAGAAGTTAAGCCCCAGATTGGTTACGCAAATCTGAGCAATTATGCTTACTTTTCCTTAACCAATCCGGCCTCTTGGCGGCGCTCATGACCAGACGTAACGTTCTGCGGCAGGACGCGACAGCAAAAGCAAAATTCGATAAAGTTTTATCGACTGCATGAAGAAAGTCTTGGTTAACGGGGCCGTGTCTGACTGTGTTTCCGGCAATTGAAATTGGTGAATTCTCGGTTAAAGCGTGTTTTCGTGCAGTCCAGTCAGGCGTTTTGGACGTAGGTTGCAGGCTGGTTGAGTTTGGCTCTGCGCAAAACGATCCACTCTTTCGAAATTGCGAGAGTCGTGAGATCAGCCTAACGGGCGCGCCCGGGACTGCAGCGCGAACTGACCGCAGCGCGAACACATTGAAGGACGAGAGACGCAAATGACGAAGGGCGTGGCGCTAGTCACCGGGGCCTCAAGGCGAATCGG
>CAIZGQ010000162.1 GCA_903932565.1 uncultured Hyphomicrobiales bacterium | reverse complement strand
CCGATCTCGGAACGCTTGAACAGACCGCTAAAAAGTTTGGCATTGACCCATTCAAAATCAAAAACATATCCCAAAGCCTCGCGCACCCGCGCGTCACTAAAAATGGGTCGCCTGGTGTTGAAAGCAAATCCATCCATACCCTTGGGCAACCCAGATTTCTGCACTTTCAAAATCACGCGCCCGTCATGAACCGCAGGAAAATCGTAGCCCGACAACCAGCGAGTGGCGTCCGACTCCGATCGGAAATCACTCAAGCCGGCCTTGAAAGATTCAAAAACCGCATTGGCATCGCGGATATAGGTGAGATGAAGCACATCGAAATTATACATGCCGCGCGAAATAGGAAGGTCATTGCCCCAATAATTCGGGTCGCGGCGAAACGTCAGTTCTGTGCCGGGAACGATGCTCTCAATTTTGTAAGGGCCGGAAGCAACGGGTATTTCTAAATTTGCCTCGGTAAACGTCCCGACGTCCGTCGCATATTTCGGCAAGACGGGCATCAATCCGAGCGACAACGGCAGCTCGCGATCATCATTATTGCCTAAATCGAACCTGATATCGTAACTCGACAGCAGCGTCACAGCTTTCACCTGACTATAGGCGGTGCGCTGTGGCGGGCGGCCTTTGCTTTTCAACAGATCAAATGTGAACTGCACATCCTCGGTGGTCAGCGGATGCCCGTCGGAAAAATGCGCCTTTGAATTGAGATGAAAGGTGATGAAGCTGCGGGCTTCGTCCGTGTCAAAACTCTCGGCAATCAGGCCATACAAAGTGTATGGTTCGTCCTGCGAACGGATCATCAGGGTTTGATAAACATTGCCAAGCAGGCCTTGCGCCGTGGAGCCAGCCTTTAGATTGAACGGATTGAGACTGTCATACACGCCTTCCAGTGTCAGTTCGAGCTTTCCGCCTTTGGGGGCATCCGGATTGACATAGACCAATGGCTCAAGCCCCGAATGAGCCGGAGTGCCGTGCATTGATAGGCCGCTCAGTCGCGCGTTTTCGGCACCGGCCATGCTGAGCAGGCCAAGAATCAATCCGAAAGCGACGATATTGGCTCGAATCGTTGATCGTATCATTCGACCAATCTAATGGGTTGGCCACAAAACGTCACGCCACTCTGGTCGATTATGTCGCATTGCGGCATCTGTGTCGTGAAAATTACATGTTCGGCATGTTTCTGGCTAGAAAGCCCCCGCGAGAAAGAGTAAGAGCGGGGCAGTCAAGTTGTCGCCGTATTTTCTCGACATAGACGAGGCGTAGAATACGCCCTTTGTGCCGTGATCTGCCAATTGAAAGGAATGTTCATGTTGCTGAATTTCAAGCGCTTTGGTGTCGCTGCTGTTGCGGGCGCTGCCCTGTTCGGCGCGACCGCCGCTTTGGGCCAAACTGCCAAGCCGGCGCCCAAGCCCGCCCCGGCGCCTGCACAGGCTGCCGAAGCTCCCGCCGGCCCTGCCAAGGTTGATCTGGTTGCCTCTCAGGCAGACTGGACCAAAGTTTGCGGCAAAGACGAAGCCGCTGGCAAAGAAATTT
>CAIZGQ010000161.1 GCA_903932565.1 uncultured Hyphomicrobiales bacterium | reverse complement strand
TTGACATATCGAACTCAATTGCCGGATTCGCGACGCCGCTGAACCAGCCGGACCGGATCATCGTGGATCTGCCGGAGGTGAATTTCCAGATCGACCCCGAAGTTGGCCGCCCGAAACCACCAACATTGGGTAAGGCCAAGCGCAAACACGGTCGGCGCGGGGCCAAGTCTGTGCCTGACCAAGCCAACGCGGAAGAGCCAGGCCTGGACGGGCTGGTGAAGTCCTTCCGATTTGGCCTGTTCGCCGCGGGTAAATCCCGGATCGTGATCGATCTGACTGATTCGGCCCGGGTCGTTCGGGCCGCAAGCCAGACCGATGCCGCCGGGCAGACCCGTTTTGTCATCGAGCTCGAACGCATGGAGCGCAGCGGCTTCAATGCACTCGTCGAGCGCGCAGCGCGCCTTGTTGTGCCGACGCAGGTGCCGACCGCAGACATTGCGCCCCGAGAGCCGGAGCAGGCAGGTGCAAAGCCGCTTGTGGTCATCGACGCGGGTCACGGCGGTGTCGACACCGGTGCGCTGGGAGCCCCGGGCGTCGTCGAAAAAGACATCACCTTCGCCTTTGCCACCGAGCTGAAGGAGAAACTCGACGCGACGGGCCAGGTTCGCACCTTGCTGACGCGGCCGACGGACGTCTTCGTGCCCCTGGGCGAACGCGTGCAGATTGCCCGCAAAGCCGGTGCCGCGCTGTTCCTGTCGATCCATGCCGACACGCTCGCCGACGCCACCAGCGTGTCGGGCGCAACCGTCTACACCGTTTCGGAAAAAGCCTCCGACTCGGAAGCCGCCCGTGTCGCGGATTCGGAAAATCAGGCCGATGTTGCAGCTGGTCTCGACAAGGCGGAAGACAGCAACGACGTCAACGACATCCTTGCAGACCTCACCCGGCGTGAAACGCGGACCTATTCGCACCTGATGGCCCGCAGCATCGTGACGTATTGGAAGGGCATCGGGAAGCTGAACAAGAACCCGCAGCGCTCGGCAGGTTTTGTGGTGTTGAAGGCGCCGGATGTGCCCTCGGTGCTCCTGGAGCTGGGCTACGTGTCAAATTCGCAGGACGCCAAATCCTTGACGTCGCCCGAGTGGCGCGAAAAAGCGGTGGCGTCCGTGGAGAAATCGATCGGGTTGTTTTTCGCCTCGCGGCAGGGGCGTACCGAAGCGGCGCCGGTAGATCATGCGTCGGATCGGGCTTCGGATCTTGCTACAAGCCCCTCTCCAGTCGAGGCGACAGCGGGCCCAAGTGCGAACCTTGGCCTCAAACCTTAAACTTGCGCACGTGTGCGAGGTTTGCGGCAAAGATGCCGTGAAAACACCACATTAGAGCACCACCACACGATGTTGTGGGACGTCGCCCTGAACGTTTTTGCCCGGCGTCGCGCAGGTGGCTATCGATGCGTGCCAGCACGAGGCTTGGTTCAGTGGGTATTCCTCTGGTAAAGAAACGGAAATTATGCGGCTCACCGCCCGTCAGATTTCAGTGAAGGCCATGGTTTCATGCGGCTCATAGCCCGTTTTTTCGGTTTCATGTTCGCGACGGGCACCATCGTGCTGGTGCTCGGGGCCGCGGCCGCGGGCCTTGTCATCTGGTATTACCAGCAGGACCTGCCGGATTACACGCAGCTCAAGAATTACGAGCCGCCGGTCATGTCGCGCATGCATGCGGCCGACGGCAGCCTGATGGCGGAATATTCCCACGAGCGACGGCTTTATCTGCCAAGCCCGGCGATTCCGCCGCTGGTGAAGCAGGCCTTCATCGCGGCCGAGGACAAGAATTTCTACACGCACAAAGGCGTTGATCCCGAGGGCATTGCACGCGCGGTGCTGATTCTTGTGCAGGGATCAAAGCATGTGCAAGGCGCTTCGACCATCACGCAGCAGGTTGCCAAGAACTTCCTGCTCGGCAACGAGCGGTCCTTCGAGCGCAAGATTCGCGAAGCGTTGTTGTCGTTCCGAATTGAAGCCGCGTATTCGAAGGACAAGATCCTCGAATTGTACCTCAACGAAATCTATCTCGGACTCGGCAATTATGGCGTTGCTGCTGCAGCGCTCAATTACTTCGGTAAGTCGGTCAACGAGCTGACCATTTCGGAGGCGGCCTATCTGGCCGCCTTGCCCAAGGGCCCGAACAATTACCACCCCTTCCGCTTCCGCGACGCGGCCATCGCGCGCCGCAACTACGTCATCGGCCGCATGGTCGACGACAAGGTGATCTCGGCTGCTGACGGCGAAAAGGCGCGCGCCGAACCGCTTGGCGTCAACCCGCGCACGCTCACCGCCAACTCACTGGCCGCTGGCTTCTTTGCTGAGGAAGTACGCCGCGAGATGCTCGACCGTTACGGCGAGAAGAAGCTGTACGAAGGGGGCCTGTCGGTCCGCACGACGCTTGATCCGCAGATGCAGCTTTATGCGCGCAAGGCCCTCGTCGACGGGCTCGTGCGCTTCGACGAATCACGCGGCTTCCGCGGCGCCATGCGCTCGCTCGACGTGAAATCCGATTGGGGCGTCGCATTGGCCGACATTCCAGCACTGGGCGATGTGCAGCCTTGGCGGCTCGCGGTCGTGCTGGATGTAACGGACCAGGCGGTGCGCATCGGCCTTCAACCGGCGCGTGAAAAGTCGGGCGAAGTCGGGCCGGAGCGCGTCACAGGGCTGATCCCGCCTGATGGGATGAAATGGGCGCGTCGCTCGGGCGGTCGCGCGCCACTGCAAGTTGGCGACGTGATTTACGCCGAGCCATTTGACGGGCGTCCCGGTCAGTTCAAGCTGCGCCAGATTCCGGAAATCTCCGGGGCTGCGGTCGCCATGGACCCCTATACGGGGCGCGTGTTTGCCATGGTCGGCGGCTTCTCGTTCGATCAGTCTGAGTTCAACCGCGCCACACAGGCGCAGCGCCAGCCGGGCTCCTCCTTCAAGCCGTTTGTCTACGCAACCGCGCTCGACAATGGCTACACGCCGTCCTCCGTCATTCTGGATGACCCGGTCGAGATCGATCAGGGCAATGGCGAAATTTGGCGGCCGGAAAACTTCGAGCGTGAAGGTGCGGGTGGTCCCCACACGCTGCGGTATGGCATCGAGCATTCGAAGAACCTGATGACCGTTCGTCTGGCGCGCGACATCGGCATGCCGTTGATCGCCGAATATGCCAAGCGCTTTGGTATCTACGACGACATGCCTCCCCTGCTGGCACTGTCGCTGGGTGCCGGCGAAACCACCGTCCTGCGCATGGTGACGGGCTATTCCATGCTCGCCAATGGTGGCAAGCGCATCAAGCCGACGCTGGTGGATCGCATTCAGGATCGCTGGGGCCACACCATTTACCGGCATGACGAGCGCGTCTGTCAGGGCTGTGATGAACCCAAGTGGGCCGGGCAGGCGGAGCCGCGCCTGATCGACAAGCGCGAGCAAGTGCTGGACCCGCTGACCGCCTACCAGATCACCTCGATCATGGAAGGCGTCATCACGCGCGGCACCGGCTATATGATCCACGATCTGAACCGGCATCTCGCAGGCAAGACGGGCACCACCAACGAAGCCAAGGACCTGTGGTTTGTGGGCTTCTCACCCGACCTGACATTCGGCGTGTATCTGGGCTACGACCGCCCGCGCTCCATGGGTGACTCGACGCAGGCCGCCCAATGGGCCGCGCCCATCTTCAAGGACTTCATGCGTCTGGCCCTCAAGGACAAGCCCGACACGCCATTCCGCGTGCCGCCGGGCATTAAGCTCGTCTCCGTGGACGTGAAGAGTGGCATGCGCTCGTCGGGTCCGGGCTCGATGCTTGAAGCCTTCAAGCCGGGCACAGCACCGCCTGACAATTACTTCGGCAATGACGGGTCACAGCGCACCCTGGCCGTGGTGCCAGATGCGGACCGCGCGTTGGGGACAGGGACCGGCGGGCTGTATTGAGGGGGTGGGACCCTCACCCGGTCGGCATCCGCCGACCACCCTCTCCCAAGGGCGAGGGTCGGTCGAGATTGCGGCTAACCTTCTCCCTTGGGAGAAGGTGGCACGCGGAGCGTGACGGATGAGGGTTCTTGACCTCGCACTGGTCCCTCACCCGGTCGGCATCCGCCGACCACCCTCTTTCCCTTGGGAGAGGGTTTTTGCAACCCCGGCGCGTTGAAAGCCAGTCGGACACCTCAAGAAAATGCCCCTCCGTGATGTCCTTGCCGCGTTGCTCGTGGTCTTCGTCTGGGGTGTCACCTTTGTGGTGATCAAGGTCGGTGTCGATACCACGCCACCAATCCTGCTCTCGGCGCTGCGGTTCACCTTCGCGGCCCTGCCAGCGGTGTTTTTCGTCAGACCGCCCAAAACCAAGCCATCCATTGTCATCGCCTATGGCGTGACGCTAGGCGTGGTGCAATTCGGCGGGTTGTTTCTCGCCATGCGCTACGGCCTGTCGGCGGGGCTCGCCTCGCTTCTGGTGCAGGCGCAAGTATTCTTCACCATCGCATTTGCCTTTGTCTTTCTGCGCGAAGTGCCGACGCGCTTTCAACTCATCGGCACCGCCATTGGCTGCCTTGGCATTGCGCTGATCGGCGTGGATCGCGCGGCGGGCGCAGCCCTGTTCCCGTTTGTTGTGGTGCTGATTGCGGCGGCCGGGTGGGGTGCTGCCAATGTCATCGGCATGAAAGCGGGCCGTGTCGACATGTTCTCGTTCACGGTGTGGTCAGCGCTGGCCGCCCCGCTGCCGCTGTTCGCGCTCTCCTTTGGGCTCGAGGGGCCAGCCGCTCTGCAGGCGCTCACCCACCCCACATGGCTGATGGTGTTTGTCGTGCTGTTTCTGGCGGGCCCCGCGCATCTGCTGGGCTTTGGCAT
>CAIZGQ010000160.1 GCA_903932565.1 uncultured Hyphomicrobiales bacterium | reverse complement strand
CCGTCTTTATCTGCTGCAGCACTCGACAAGACGATCAGTTGCGTATCTGTGAACTTAGCCATGATATTTTCCTCGTGTTTCGGCAGCATCTGCTGTCACCAACACGACCCCGCAGCGGCTTTTAGCCTGCCGGGCGAGGCGCCTCTTGGCAGGCGCATGAACACTACCGCTCTGTTCGCAGCGCTAGTCCAGAGCTAATTCCTCGAATTTTGAGAGGTTGCGGGGCTGTTAAAACCCAACAGTTCGAATATTGTCGGGTGCGCTGAGATTGCAAGAGAACTGAATTTTCTTTTTTTTAGGATTCCCGACCAAATAAAGAGAACTTTTTAGATAAGCGTCCTTCTGTTGAAACTCGAGGCAACGACACCATCATCTTTCCGCGCCGCAGCTTTCAATCAGCGAATTGACTACAGCATGCAATAAATCAGGAATCCCGGATCATCTCAAACAGCAGCCCGACGGCGCGAAGGATGCTTCCGTTTATTTGAGCCATCTAAAAGTATAGCTCGACAAGACGAAAATGAAATCACCTCACAGCCCCAGATAAGCCCTGCGGATGCGATCATCTTTTAACAGGTCAGCACTCCGGCCCTCGATCACCACTTCAGCATTCTCAAGGACGTACCCGCGCGTCGCCAGAGCCAGCGATTCAGTTACATTCTGTTCGACCAGAAGGATGCTCAGACCATCCCTATTGAGCTGTGCAATCGTCTCGAACATCATCTCGACCATGATGGGGGAAAGTCCCAGCGACGGCTCATCCATCATGACCAATTTGGGTTCGGCCATCAGGGCGCGGCCGATTGCAACCATCTGTTGTTCCCCGCCAGACAGGGTCCCAGCCATCTGGCGGCGACGCTCTTGCAATCGCGGAAAGAGGCCGAATACCCGCTCAAGATTCTGGCGTCTGCTATGGCGTGATCGTTTGAGCGCACCGCCCAGATTGAGATTGTCCTCAACGCTCAGATCCGGAAAGAGCTGACGTCCTTCGGGCACCTGTGCGAGACCAAGCTCACAGATAACGTCATTCCGTGCTTGCGTAATATCGGCATTCTGAAACCAGATTTCGCCACAGGTTGATGGCACCATGCCAGCTATGGTCCGGATCAACGTTGTCTTACCGGCACCATTGCCGCCGACAACCGCAACTGTCTCGCCTTCATTCAGCGTGAGAGACACCTTAATCAGAGCAAGCGCACCGTGATATCCCGCCGAGAGATTTTTAATCGACAGCAGAGGTGTCACGCAGCTGCTCCCTTGCGTCCAAGATAGGATTCGATCACACGCGGATTGCGGACAACGTCCGGGGGTGAGCCATCTGCAATCTTCTCGCCCTGTTGCAGGACGATGATTTTCTCCGCTAGCGACATAACAATTCGCATCACGTGCTCAATCAGGAGGATTGTCGTGCCTGACGCACGCAAGGTCTGAAGAACGGCGACGATACGCTCCGCCTCCTGTGCCCGAAGGCCAGCCATGACTTCATCAAGCATCAAGAGTTGCGGCTTGGTGGCAAGGGCTTTTGCCAATTCCAGCATTTTTCGGTCTGGCAAGGTGAGGCTTGCTGCCGAACGGTCTGCCGCGCTGGTCATACCAACCGACGCCAAGATCTCGCGGGCCTCGTCCCGTGCGACGGACAGAGAGGTCGTGCGCAGCAAAGCGCCAACCATGACATTGTCGAGGACGCTCATGCCAGCCAGGGGACGCATGATTTGGAACGTACGCGAAAGACCAAGGTCGCAACGTTTCTCCGGCGTCAGTTGCGTTATATCATGCCGATCAAACATCACGCGGCCATTTGAGGGCGCCGTTGCCCCCGCAATCATGTTGAAGCAGGTCGTCTTGCCCGCCCCGTTGGGGCCGATCAATGCCGTAATGGATCCCTTTGCCGCGCTGAAGGATACGTCATTGACTGCAACAAGACCGGAGAAGCGCTTGGTCAGGGATTCGATCTGAAGCATCTCAAGGACCATCCGGCTTGGATGATGACCGACCCGCCAGGGCCAGGCGATTGGCGAGCCATGGCCAGCAGCCATCCGGTGCAGCGACGATGACAATGAACAGAAGAGTTCCATACAGAAGAATGTTGAGACCATTTAGCCCCAAGGCCTGGCCCGCTTCCTTCGCAATTTCGTTGAGCGGCACGACGATCAATGCGCCGAGAATCGGTCCGCATAACGTTCCAAGACCACCGACAATGGGCGCGATTATGAAATCAATGCTGACACGCATACCCAGAACCGACTCAGGAAACAGATTGCCGTTCATCAGCGCAAACCAACCGCCTGCAATGCCCGTAATGCCGGCACTGATGCCCGCAGCTAGAAGGTTGACCCTAAAGGCACGAACGCCGAGCGCCCTCGCGGCGTCCTCGTCGTCACGCACCGCGCGCCAGAAATATCCAAGTCGCGAGCGGACGAGATACCCACACCAAAGCCACGCAAACAATGTCGTCGCAAGCACGGCATAATAGTAAAATGTCGCGCTACCGCGCAGCGTAATCAGTGACCTGTTGTCAGGCTTCACCGATCCGAGAAATAGGCCACCCGTCTTGCCGACATAGTCCCAATGCTCGAACAAAAGTCTCGCAAATTCTGCAAAGGCAATTGTCAGAAGCGCGAAATAAACTCCCTTGACGCCAAATCGAAATCCTAGAAACCCAACGACCAGGCCAAGGCCACTCGTCACCAAAAAACCGACAGGGAAACCGAGCCATGGAGAGAGCCCATAGCGCTCGGCCATCAGCGCGACAACATAGGCGCCAATTCCAAAATAAAGTGCGTGGCCCAGCGACAACTGTCCTGCGAACCCCATCATCAAGTTCCAGGCGATGCCGACCAGTGCCGTGATAAAGATCGTAGTCAGCATCGTCTGGTAATAACCATCAACGACCAAGGGCAACAGCAGGAGGATCAGCAGAAAAATGCTTCCTAGTGCAACCTGCCGACGTGTCGTTGTTGAACCTGACATCAAAGCGCCCGCCTTTTGCCCAAAAGGCCCATAGGCCGGAACAGCAGGATCGCGATAAGCAGTCCATAACTCAAAAGACTTTTGGCAGAGGGGTCGAACAGGATGGCCGCAAGGCCCTCCACCAAACCTATGATCAAACCGCCCAGCATGGCCCCCGGCAGGCTCGCAAGCCCACCGACGATCACTATGATGAAGGCAATGAGCGTGAAGTCAGCCGACAAATAAGGGGTCGTGTCATAAAGAGGCGCAATCAGCGCTCCTGCAATCCCGGCGCACGCAAAGCCGATCCCGGTCGCGATGGCAAAGACGTGATCGATGCGAATGCCGATGGCGCGACCACCGATGATATTTTGCGAAGCGGCCTGCAGTGCCTTACCGGTCAGGCTGAAGCGCAGCCACAGCCAAAGAGCAAGAATCACCCCTGCAGCAGACAGTGCCGCTTGAAGACGGGTGGCGTCCACCCGCAGAGAACCGATTTTATAGACGGAAAAGCTCGCCGCGCTTTGGATCGATCTTGGATCCGGTCCAAATGCCATCGCCAGTCCACCGGTGATGATAAGCGCAAGAGAAATATAAAGGACGAATTGCGCGTGTTGTGGACGATTTGCAAATTGATTGCCGATCAATCTCTGAAAACAGTAGCCAAAGCCGAACATGACGATAGCAGCAAGCGCGACAGACACCGATGTTGGCAAGCCGAGCAAGGCCCATGCTCCGTAGCCAATATACATGCCACCAACCACAATTTCCCCATGTGCGAAGTTCACGACGCGCATGACACCGAAAATCAGATTGAGCCCGGTGGCAACGAGTGCATAGACCGCACCAATCATGAGACCATTTATGGCCACACCCGCATATAGCTCAATCATGCGATCCAAGCCGCTTGCAGATTCGTCAAGCTGCACGCCGAGGCTATTTCAGCCTCGACAATAAGCTTCGAGATGCCAATATTTCTCAAGCGCGATCTGCCCATTTTGTCATGGGCAATTTCACTTTGGCACCAGCCGCCGCGGCCGGGGCAATCACCACCGGCGCTCCCTTCTGGTTCTGCAACAGCGGGATAGCGATATTGGTGTTTTGGCCCTTGGCATCAAATGCGATCGGCCCACCGGCCATGGGATGATCCTTGATATTTGTTGCCTTCAGCGCAGCATGAAGGTCTTCCGACTTGGTCGACTTTGCACGCGTGAAGGCATCCGCAACGACCTGAATGCTTTCCCAGCCAAAGCCAGAGTTCAACTCGAACCGATCGTTGGGCTGATCCTTAGCCCAGCGCGCCAGGACTTTCTTTGCGATCTCAGTCGTGGGGTCATACCATGGCACGGAGGTCATGTACTCATCCGCAAATTTTCCAAGCGCATCCGTGAATGCTTTTTCATAAGGCCCCGGCGAGCTTGGGCCATAGATCGCCATTGGATTGTAATCCTGCTTGATCATTTCACGCACAATCAAGATCGCATCATTCACGCGTGTGATTGGCAGCACGAGATCTGCGCCAGTCGCCTTTGCCTTAGCAACTTCGATCGACAGATCGCGGGCACGCGCGTCATAGCTGATGACATCGAGGATATTGATTCCGAGGCCAAGTTTTTCGAACACGGCCTTGACGGCCCCACCAGTCGCCTGCCCGAAGGTGTCGTTCACATGCAGCACCACGGCAGACTTGGGGTCAAAACCGTTGCCCCGCGGCAGATCCTTGAAAAGCGCCACGCCCTTGGCGACAATTTCACTGGACGGCGGAAAGTTACGGAAAAGTTGGGTAAAGCCTTGTTCGGTAATTTGTGGCGCCGAACCAACGTTGACGACGAGGGGAACCTTGGCGGCTTCTGCGGCTTGTGCCGCCGAAATTGTCGCACCGGAATCCCACGCGCCAATGAGAATCGTTGCGCCATCGCGGATTAGCTTTTCTGCTGCTAAGCGTCCGTTCTCGGGCTTTGACTCTGTATCAGCATAAGAAACTTCGAGCTTCACACCTTCATCACCAAACATCCGAACCGCCAGATCGGTTCCCCGCTGCGTGGCAATCCCCGGAAAGGAGAGCACACCGGAGAGCGGCAGAATAACGCCGACCTTCAGAGCACTTGTTTGCGCCCTCAGGACCGCTGGCATCGGCAAACCAGAGCCAATTAAGCCCGAGGCGCCAGCCATCAGCAAATTTCGGCGTGTGGTCGAATAAAATTTTGACTCAGTCATGATGTTCAACTCCTCAGCTCTGCTTTGGCCTTGCGCGCAAGTGCTTCAAGCACGCGTTCAGGTGTGATCGGCAATTCAGTGATACGGACCCCCACGGCATCTTCAATGGCATTGGCTATCGCACTCGCCACGGGCAGGATCGTCGCTTCTCCAGCGCCTTTCGCCCCAAATGGACCGGGGCCATGTCCTTGCTGCTGTGTGATTGTGACAAAGTGAGACGGAACATCCTCCGCGAGGGGCACGCGATAGATCAACGGATCGATATTCAGCAGCTCTCCGGCGTCATTGTAGATCATGCGCTCGAACATGGCCTGCCCATAGCCCATGACAGCCGCACCATCCTCCTGGCCCTTGCACACGAGCGGGTTGATGGAGCGCCCGGTATCACCGCTAGTGACCAGTTTGTGAACCTTCACCTGGCCCGTTTCAATATCGACTTCAACTTCGGCAGCACCCCAGCCCATTTCCCAGAATACGCAAGGTGATTCCAAGGGCGCACGATGATCCACCGGCGCCATGAAAAAACCTTCCGCGGTAAATTCAAAACCGGGACCACCGTAAAAGCCCATCACCATCGGTCCCATGGGATGTCGCTGTGCATTTGGACCTGTGCCCTGGACAATCACGCCATTTTCCAGAGACAATTCACTCGCGTCGCATTGCAATTGCATGGCGGCGAAGTCGAGCACCTTCTGGCGAGCGTCGCGGGCGGCCTGTGCCACGGCCCGTCCTGTGACGGCAACGCCAGAACTTGCATTGGTGCCTTCGCAAAAGGGCGAATGATCTGTGTTGATCGCGGGCGCGGAAATTCGCTCGATCGGGAGTTGCAAAATTTCGCCAACAACCTGCGTCATCGCGGTGCGGATGCCCTGCCCCATCTCGACACTTGAGCAATTCACGATGGCATCGCCATTCGTCAGAATTCGGACGCGTGCCTGAGCTGCCTTTTTAATACCGCCGCCATCTTTGAACCCAATGGAAATACCCTTTCCAAAGAAGGGCTTCTTGACCTTGTCATGATATCCAATTTCGGCGCAAACAAGGTCGAGACCTTCCTTAAGATCACTATCCATGCCCGACTCACCCGGCACGAAAGGTTCGCCGAGAGAGATCATATTCTTGACCCGCATGTCATAGGGATCGAGACCAAGACGCCGCGCGATCATGTCGAGCTGACTTTCGCTGGCCCAACTCGCCTGCGTACCGCCAAAGCCACGAAAGGGACCTGCAGGTGCCGTGTTGGTCATCACGCAGAGGCAGGCAGTATCGATGTGTTTCCACCGATAAGGACCGGGAATTCGATACCCAGCCTTCTCGGCCACTAACGGACTCGCGTCAGAATAAGCCCCGGAATCAAGCAGGATTTCACTTTGTCGCGCGACCAGAATGCCGTCCTTCATGACACCGGTCTTCAATTTCAGAATGGCTGCGTGCTGCGTGTTGGTGAGCGCATTTTCTTCCATCGTCAGGCAGAACCGCACGGGACGCTTTGTCATCAATGACAGCATCACGGCCACCGGCTCGGTTTTGCAATTGTTCTTCGACCCAAATCCAGCACCAAGTGTGCCAACATGCACTGTCACGCTGCTTTCGCTGACTTTGAAAATTCGCGCCAGTTCCTTGCGCAAAGGAAACGGATTCTGGTTTGAAGCCCAGACTTCAATTCGTCCTTCACGAGCAGATGCGACCGTCACGAAAGGCTCAAGATGATAATGATGCATGCGTGAGAAGCGGAATACGTCCTCATAGACAAAATCGCACACGTCAAAGGCCGACGAGGGCCCGGTCGTATAATTGAATTGATAGCAAACATTTTTTCGCGGCCGCATGACAGCGCTTGCGCCCTCACCATAACCGGGCACAACCCCAAACGGGGCCTCGGGGAAAAGTTCGGGCGCGTCGGCAGCCAGCGCAGCTTCCATCGTGGCGACGACCGGAAGATCGTCATATGCAACACTGACTAGAGCGAGAGCAGCGGCCGCCTGCTCTTCCGTATCTGCAGCAATCGCGCAGATGATATCGCCCATATAGCGCACACGGTCAGTTGCCACGAGTGGCTGGTCTTTGATGTTGTAGCCATAGACCGCCATGTAATGGCTTGGAACATCTTTACTAGTCAGGACGGCACGGACACCGGGCGCGTTTGCAGCCGCAGTAACGTCAATCGACCTGATCAACGCGTGCGCCCGCGAGGAGCGCAACGTCTTTGCGTGCAACATGCCCGGCAAATCGACATCAGCCGTATAACGCACCCGGCCGGTTACTTTTTCCAACGCATCCTTGCGCGGCAGTCCCACACCAACGATCCGCATGGCGCCGCTCATGATACGGCCTCCGTCGGACCTGTATTTGCCCGCATGGCAATGATAGCTTCAGCAGCTGCGATGATCTGCGCATAGCCCGTGCAACGGCAGATGTTTGAGCTAATCCACTCAACAACGGTGTCCCGGCTCGGATTTGGCTCATGATCCAGCATCGCTTTGAGAACGAGGATCATCCCGGACGTGCAATAGCCGCATTGAAATGCTGCGTGTTCGATGAACGCCTGTTGCAGGTCGTGCAATGTGGTGTCTCGTTCCAGCCCTTCGATCGTCAAGACCGACTTTCCATCAAGCTGGAAAGCAAAATACGAGCACGCCGCAATCGGAATATTATTAACAAGGACCGTGCAGGAGCCACAGGCGCCGCGCGAGCAGCCAATTTTTGCGCCCTTCAGGTCAAGATGTTCGCGAAGATAGTCGGCGAGCAGCAGATTACCGGAAACCTTCCCTGTCACGGCCCTGCCATTGAGAATGAAGTCGATCTCCATGGGGATCATGACAACCCCAGCCGTGTCATCTGTCGCATGAAGAAAACCGCCCTGACTTGATTGAGGTAGGCAGTCCCCGTGACCGGGTCCTGGAAGTCGATCTCCTCGGGAGAAGGGTTCGATTGGGAATTCCGGTCGAACGCCCAGATGTGCGGCCTCACAAACTCCGTTGCTGACACGAGCCGCCCGGCACCTGTGTCATCAACATAAAATGCCTGCGTAAAAATGGGCCGCAGCGAGCGCTCGTAATCGAGCCTGGGCTTGGTGGCGATCGGAATGCGGATCGATTGGAGCAAAGAGGCGACAGGCAGCTCTGCATCCCACAGATCCCCGGCTGCCATGAAAAGCGGCCCACTCAACGTTGCAAATTCCAGCTGTGCGTTCAGGGCTGCGAGAAGAATGGCACCCTCATAACGCGTGCGGCGGGACATGATGTTGCCGCCAAGCGTGCCGGACATTCGGATCCGCATATTGGCGATTTTTTTCCAAGCTTCCTGAAATCCGGGGATAACCGCGGGCAACAAAGCGTGCGTGCTGCCCGATTGATGCGTAACAGCGGCCCCGATCACCAGCTCGGATTTGTCAATAAAGACGGCGTGAAGTTGCTTAATCTTCGCAATATCGATGATGATATCTGGATAATCACCAACATTAAAACGAGCTGGCAAATCGGTTCCGCCAGCCAGAATGGCTGGACGCTTAGCGCGTCTAAGCTCCTGCAGTGCTTCCCCAACGCTTTCGGCGCGAACCACGTCCAGCGGAGGCAACGTTCGAAATGACGTGGCAACCAATCCTGCGGAATCAATCGCCAGCACGTGCAGCCTCCATATGCGGTGGTATGAGTATCAGGCTTGGCGCTTTCTGTTGCAAGTAAGAAATGTTGTTTCGCCCATGAAGCAGCTTCCCAGATTTGTGTTTGCTAAGAAAAGCCACAGATTGCGACGCAGGCCTCCAGATTAATCCCGTTTTGAGCGCGTTTGCGGGTTGGATTGGCCCTTTGCTGAAGGAATCCGCTGGTCTGCCCCCACTGAAGTGGTCCATCGAATGGGATAATATCGTCCCGTAAGTTGGAGGGCCAGCAAATGGCAGGCAAGCGAGCAAAGGCTCAAGACATTGCCGTAAAGCTTCGTCAGGTCGAAGTTCTGGAAGGACAGGGCAAGTCGGTTTCGGAGGCCGTCGCCGGTGTTGGAATTGCAAGGCTCACGTCCTATCAGGCGGCCAGTGCAATCCGGGATGGCAAGCTCGTCAGTCTCCTTCGTAATGACGCGCCCGAGCCTCTGCCGGTTCATCTCGTCCACACTGGGCCGCCATGGTTGCCGATGAAAATGAGATCCTTCATCGATTTTGCGATTCCGCGGCGGCGAGCAAGCCTGTCCAAAATTGAAAACGTCTGAATCAAAATTCTCGCACGCGCAGTCCTATCGTGAGGTTGTTCTTGGCACGATTACATTCGGGAAATTGGCTGCACCGCATGACTTATTCTTCTGCTCGCCAAATTTCGGTATTCCAGAAAAATGATTTTTTGGATCATTGATAGTTTGGAGTTTCTATTCGAAAATCAATATTGAGCGGCGCGTAATCTGAAATATGACACGGCATCAGTTTTCGGGACGCCGATGCCATGGGGCGTCCCGATTTCTTCGCACTATTCAAGTCGATATTGCATCATAACATTCAGTGCCGCCACGCATCCAGGCTGAACGAACCTGCGCCGACACGGGCGAGAAGCAGGAACCCGCCGGCCATTGACAGGTTCTTCAGGAAGTTGACCGTCTCATTCTGGTCGGCAAAGTTGTGATGAAAGATCGCTGCCGAGACAAGACAGAATGCTGCCAGGAGATAAGCAACAACTCGGGTTTGATATCCCAGAATGATCAATAATCCTGAAGCGATTTCGAAGACGATCGTTGGATAGAAAAGTCCGGTTGGCACCCCCATGGCCTGCATGTAGCCCTGGATCGCCGCCGGTGCTGCAAGCTTGGAGAGGCCTGACAGCACAAAGATAAGCGCCAGCAAGATGCGGCTGAACACGGATTGCAGTGTTTCCAACGTGAAGCCCTGTCCGGCTTGCATGTCGGAGGTGTTGTTGAGAGTTATCATTTGAGTTCTCCTTCGATCAGTTGGTTGAAGCGGGATTGGTGGTTGAGAAAATGTATCGGGCAAAGCGCCAGACACCGTCGGAGTCCTTATGCAGCAGAAACATCTCCTGGTTTCCCTCGGGTTCCGGGCGGCTGTCACCCGCCAGAAGGCGTTGGGTTCCCACAGATCTCGTGCGTGCGACAGCCCAGTCGGGCGCAAGCGAAGTCACTTCGTCGATCAGAAACTGCACATCCAGTTTGATCGTTTGAAAGACGTGGATATATGCGGCCTTGACCGCATCACGTCCGACGAACGGCTGGCTGTTCTGCGGCATAAAAACGGCGTCCTTTGCATAGAGCTTCATGACGCCGTCAGTGTCTGAGGCGTTGAGAGCTGCCTCGTACCGTTTGAGCTGCATGCCAATGGCCTCGGCGTCCGGATTGGCCGCCACGGCAAGGTGGTTGCTGACCAAAAACACAGCTGCGGCCGAAATAAGTCTGCGAATAAGCTTGTTCATCATTTTGTTCCTCATCTTGCGTGATTGGACTGCGTCAGAGACGCACGACCAGTTTGCCCAGGGCACGATTGCTTTCGATGAGCCGATGCGCTCTCGGCACATCATTGAAGTCGAAGGTTTCGACCCGCAGAGATGGCATCTTTCCGGATGCGATCAGATTGGCGATCCACTCCAACGGGGACGCTTCGATTGGCAGGGCTGATGTCCCGATAATTCCGCTGCCGAAAAAAGCAATTCGTGTTGCATTTGGCAGGTCGCTCATCAGTTCAAACCGCTCAAGCGTTGCTGGTCCACCCAGCAGGCCGATCACCACAGCGGTGCCAAACGGCTTCAGGGTTTTGACGCTGTCGCGCGCAGTCGCCGCGCCGATCACCTCGAGCACGACATCGACACCGTCGGGCACCAGCTTCCTGATGTCCTCCGCCACCTCGCCATGATCGATGACGACCTCATCGGCACCAATTGCAGTGAGGCGCTCGGCATTGGCCTGCGATCGCGTGGTGGCAATCACACGCGCCCCAAGCGCCTTGGCATAGGCCACACCGGACTGGCCTACGGCCGATGTCGCGCCACGCACCAGCACGGTCTGGCCCGGGCCAGCCTCTAGCAATCGCCCAAGCGCACCCCAGACTGTCAGATAGCTCTCTGGTAAGGCTGCGAGGTCTTCCCAGGACAGGCTCGTGCCCTCAAGGTCAGCAACGTTGCTGCCCAGGACGGTCACTTCCTCCGCGTAACTTCCTGGACGGCTGAACTGGAGCCCGCCCATCGCCGTCGCCACGCGCTGACCCGTCCGGAACGTCCCGGAGCGGTCCTCCAGCACCTCGCCAACCGCCTCGATGCCAGGCGTCACCAAGCCGGTGATCGGCCCCATCTTGCCAGCCCGGCGATAGACTTCAGCCCGGTTCAGACCAAACGCTTTCACACGAATACGGACTTCGTCTGCACCGGGTGCCAAGGACTCGATATCACGCAACTTTAGAACTTCCGGCCCACCGGCCTCCTCGATGACATAGGCTTTCATGACGTCACATCCTTCACGCCCAACCGCATTGCAGTTGATCTTTTGACGACCAGCAGCGCTGGACCATCCAGTCGCCGCCATCGCGTCTGGACAAGAGTTAGGCGCATCAATTATGAGAATGTAGATCGATTTCTGAGATATCCTCTATCGAATTTGAGAGGCTGTGATGGACCTGAATGCGACAAAGATGTTCGTTGCGGTTGTTCAGGCCGGCAGTCTCTCCGCAGCTGCGGAACGCTCGGCCATACCCTTGCCGACCTTGAGCCGACGGGTGCGTGATCTCGAACGCGAGCTGAAAGTTCAGTTGTTCGAACGCTCGACGCGCGGCGTGCGGTTAACCGAGGCCGGGACGCGGCTCTACGAATATGCCGTGCGGGGAATTGAGATGCTGTCGGACGGCGAACAGTCTGTCAGGAACGACCAATCGGCGTTGAAGGGGCGACTGCGGCTGTCTGTGCCACCGAATTTCGCGCCCTGGTGGACCCTTTTGCGTGATTTTCGCGCGCGATATCCCGACATCCAGTTAGTCGTTTATTCCACGGAGCGTCGCATCGACCTGGTGCAGGAAGGCATCGATGTGGTTCTTCGACTTGGTGATGTGGCTGACGATACATTGGTTGCTCGCCGTGTTGTCAGCTATCGCCATATGCTGGTCGCTGCTCCCAAGCTCATCGCGGCTCACAGCATGCCATCTGTTCCAACAGATCTGCATCACTTTGCATGTGGCGTATGGAGCAGTGGTATCGAGGTGCGGCCCATTTGGCGGCTCGGAGCGGAGCGGTTCGAGCCCTCTGCGATCCTGATGACGAACGATTATCAGCACTTGTTACAAAGCGCCCTGGCTGGCGAGCTGGTCACTGAACTCCCGCCCTTTCTGGCGCAGCAGGCGATCGCCGACGGGCGGCTTGTTGAACTTTTACCGGATCACAAACTGCCGTTGCAGGACGCGAGCCTGCTTTATCATTCTCACCGCTTTCTCTCGACCCTCGTGCGCGCTTATCTGGACTTTTGCACGGAAGCGGGGCCCAGACTCTTCGACCGGGTTTCGCTCGGTTTAGGACTTCAAACTCCAGCGTCCAGCTGAGGCTCATGGAACTGCTTCAATTCGCGGACGAATGAGGAAGAGCGATATTTTGAGGTTATTGAGCAACCTGTAGCAAACAGAGAAATACGACTGTCATTTTCTTTAAAGTTCAAGCGTTACGCTTACGCGGGCCCGCGATACGCACAACATGAGCCGGTCTTGTCGTTTGGATGTGGGCAGAACTTTATCCCGATGGATGACAACGCCATCCCGATAGCCGCACTCGCAACTGCCACACAGCCCGATTTCGCAGGATGAGGACATAAGAAAATCGTGCTGTCGCAAGACATCAAGCATCGACTTGTCGGCAGGCACCAAAAACGTCTCACCTGTTGACGCAAGCGTGACTTCAAATGGTTCCGGCTTGAAATTTTCATCCGAGGTCATTTGAAAGGCCTCGATATGAACGTTGTCATCCGGCCAGCCACTTAACGACGACACAACAGAATCCAGAAGCCCTTGAGGTCCGCACATGTAAATTTGAGTGCCAGAGGTGTAAGGGCCAATCACAGATGGCTCGAAACGCTTTCCCTCTTTGGAAAACCAGCAATGCAGATTTTCCCCGCAGACCTTAACAAGCTCGTCAAGAAGAGGGGCTTCGACGTTCGAGCGCGTGCAATAATGAAAAGCGAATTCCCGACCTGAATGCCGCAAGCTTCGAGCCATCGCAAGCAGCGGCGTTATTCCAATGCCTCCCGCAATCAGGATATATCGCTCCCCTTTGTTATTAAGTGGAAAATTATTTCGAGGTGCGGAAACATGTGCCTCACTGCCTTCTTGCAGGTTTTCGTGAGCCCATATTGATCCGCCGCGGCCATTCATTTCACGCTTGATTGCGATTTCGTATCGGGATCGATCAAGCGGATCGCCGCACAAGGAATATTGCCGAATACGACCATCCGGCAAGCGTAAATCCACATGCGCGCCCGCGGTCCATTCCGGCAAAACCGGCCGTTGCGGATGAACGAGTTCTAGGTGAAGTACCTCCGGTGCTGTGTGCCGAATGTTCTCCACGCGTAATTTCATGATGAGGCGAGCGGTCATGAATCAAGCAACTCGATTTGATCTCCTGGACGGAGAATGCCACCAATTTCAATGCTGCAGTTGAGGCCTGAGCGATTGTACAGGGGAAGAAAAACCGGTGCGCCGAGGAGTTCCTCCAAATATTTGCACGGGAAGTTCAGCCTGCCACCTCTCAGCACAACCTCTCCGACCCTGAAGCGCCGACCCACAAGATGATTCAATGGCACACCGACAACGGTAAGATTTCGCCGATGATCTTTTGGTTCGAGTACGATCGACCCATTCTGCATAGGTGGATCGTTGCGTGAAAGTGCGTCAAGCACTTCTTGCTCAAACAGAGTCACTTCCCGAACATCCGGCTTTGGTGAATATGTGCCAGTTCCATTGTAATAGCGGTCACCCATAATCCCGCGACCAGCTATGCACTGGGCCTCTTGCAATTCTTCCATCTCATAGCTGGCACTGGGCGCAATATGGATATGGAGCAATTTGCCGAGCCAGTGGGTTGCACCACCCGCTGACTTTGCAGCCACAGATCCAGCCGGATGTTCGAACGCCTCAGTCATGGTCGGTGGCATTTTGGGTGTTGAATAAAAGTTCACGGAATCGCTCCCTTCGTGCGAACTGCAATAGCCTCGACTTCAACCAAAGCATCCTTGGGGAGCTGCGCGACTTCAACAGTTGAACGGGCTGGCGGTGCCTCGCCGAAGTACTCGGCATAGATCCCGTTCATGACAGCAAAATCACCCATGTTTTTAAGGAAGACTGTTGTCTTGAGGACACTTGCCAGCGATGCGCCGCCAGCTTCCAGTACGGCTTTCAGATTTGCCAGCGACTGATGAGTCTGCTTTTCAATTCCCTCGGGAACGTTGCCAGAAACTGGATCGATTGGAAGCTGCCCGGACGCAAACACCATCTGTTCTGTTCGTGTTGCCTGCGAATAAGGGCCGACAGCTGGTGCTGCTTTGTCAGTAGCTACGAGGCTTTTGATATACATGTAGTATCTCCGATTTGATCATGATTGGATATTAACCGGCTAGAAATTCATCGCCATATGCATTTGCTTTGAGCGCACGTTGGTACTCAATGATGCGTGCGGTTTCATTTGCGACCTTCTCTCCGAGCAACTGCCCGAGGATATAAAGCGTCGTATCAATACACAGAGTAACGCCTCCACCGGTCACGACAGATCCGGCATCAACGATTGGCGCTTCGCGCACGTTGATATCGGGATACATGTCACGCAATTGAGCCAGCGGTGAGAGTTCTGGAGGAATGATAGCTCTCTTGGTCGTCGCGGCCTTTTTGTCCAAAACGCCGCTTGCTGCAAGGATCATTGCTCCCGTGCACACAGATGCCACTTTGCCTGACGCGTGAACCTGTCGGATGTAATCCAACGTCGCCTTAGATTGCGATTGCGCCTCCCATCCCGGGCCGCCAGTCACAATGATGACCTGGCAGACAGGCGCGCTGTCTATTCCAAATTGCGCCATCACGACGAGATCATTGGATAATCTTACTGGTCCAGCTTTGGGCGCGATCATGCAGATCTTTATTTCTGGTGCTATTCGGCGTGCCATGGAAAGCACGCCGAACGTTGCCAGATCGATCGGCTCCACACCGTCGTAAATGAAGATTCCAAACAACATAGGAGCCCTGTTTTGCTTTAGCCGATCAGAGATTCGTCTTTTGTTTCGCGGGCGGCATAGGCTGCCCAAAGTGTCAGCAGTGCGATGCCAATCATCATGACCGAGACGCCTGCTGTGCCGCCGAAGTAGCCAACCAGCCCGGTTGCAATGATGGGTGAAAAGCCCCCGCCAATCGCTGCTGCGACCTGAAATCCGAAAGAGGCACCGCTATAGCGAACGCGCGGCCCAAACAGCTCAGGAAAATAAGTGGACTCCAGGCCAAACATCATTCCATGGCCGAAGTTCATTGCAATGACGATCGCCATTGTAACCATCGCGACGCTTTTGGTTTCCAGCATCCAGAAGAGTGGAAATGCAAATGCCATTGTGAACAAGGCGCCGATGATGAAGAGTGGACGGCGGCCGATCTTGTCTGACAACCAGCCAAACAGGGGCAGCGTGATCAGCTCAAGGAGCGCTGCATACATGACTGCATCCAGCAAAATCTGCTTGGGCAGGGCGAGTTTTGTCGTCGCGTACACGACAACAAACACTGTGAGCATGTAAACCCAGGAGACTTCTGAAAGTTTAAGTCCCACAGCAATCATGAAGGTCTTGAAGTTCTTGCTGACAGCTTCGCCGACAGGATTTTTTGACAGCCCGTCAGTTGCCTTAAGCCGCTCGAAAACTGGTGTCTCGGGAATCCTCGACCGGATGAATGTCCCGATCGTCAGCAGGAAAATGCTTGCCAAAAATGGAATTCGCCATCCCCAGGCTTGGAAATCCGCTTCGGGAAGTTTGGTCGCGAGCGAGAAGACAAGGGTTGCGAGCACCAATCCGATTGGAAAGCCGATTTGTACAAAGCTCCCATAAAAGCCCCTTTGTTTGTCGGGTGAATGCTCGATCACCATCAAGGATGCGCCGCCCCACTCGCCGCCCAGACCTATGCCCTGGATAATTCGCAGGAGAATAAGGAGGATCGGAGCAAGTACGCCGATGGATGCATAATTTGGGAGCAGCCCAATAAAGAATGTGCTGAGGCCCATGACGAACATGGTTAGAACCAGCATGGATTTTCGTCCAAGCCGGTCGCCAAAGTGACCGAACAATGCGCCGCCGAGCGGTCGAGCCAAAAAGCCCACGGCATAAGTTCCGAGTGCTGCGAGTGTCCCCGTCAGGGGATCGACGGTCGGAAAGAAAGTCTTATTGAAAACAAGGGCTGCCGCAGTGGCATAAATCAAAAAATCATACCACTCGATAATGGTGCCGACACTGCCCGCAAAAACGATGGATCGCATTTTCGACTTGGCCGCTGTTAGATCCGACAAGGTGGCTGTCATGCTCATGTGTCACTCCCGCTAAGTATCCTAGGAGGAATTCCCCTACAAGGGAAATTTATCCACTAAAGTGGAGGCAAGAGCTGTGCCAAGATTTTTTGGGTTTAAAAACAATCAGCCGTCGCCGTCCCAGTGGATGGGATGGCGTAAATTTAATCAAAGATGTTTGAATTAAAGCAGGCCTATTCCGACGCGTTTATTTGAAAATGCGTTTAGAATCTAAAAGTTAGCTTGGAAGCTAATAAGGCAACGAACTGGCTCAGAGTGGGCCGGTTTGCATGCTCCCAGAGTAGAAAAAAATCTACTGAAATGGATCGTCACCGGACCTTTGATGTATCAATTACCAGGAAATATTCACACTGCGCTTTGCCGAGATTGAAAAAGGAATGATCCGTATCTGCCTGAAAATAAAGGGAATCACCGGGGTTCATTGTAATACGCTGGTCCCCAATTGTGACCCGCATCCGTCCCCGAAGCATGTAGATGTATTCTTCGACACCTCTGCGGTGCGCCACGAAATTTCCGGTTTCCGCTTCAGGCGGGAGCGTATTCAGCACCCAGTCGATGCCTCGACCGGGGAGCACAGGGGAAATGCATCGACGCAGAAATCCAGTTTCGGCATCCTGCAACACCGGTTGGCGGGCCGCTGGAATGTGTACGATTTCCCGTTCGATCTCCGTCGCCATCAATTTGGAAAAAGTGACACCCAGGGCTTCCGCGAGTTTCGAGAGAACAACCGTCGAAGGGACCGTTTCACACCGCTCAATTTTCGAGATCATTGACCGGCTCACACCGGATGCGTCTGCGAGCATTTCAAGTGACAGGTTGTTCCGCTTTCTCAACTGACGTATCTCGTCCGCCAAAACCGAAAGCTGAGAATTGTCAGAGGCATTTTCGGTATTCAAGCTGTTGATATCCTGAAATGATCGGCCTTACCTTGAGTGAAAAGGAAAGGTTCCTGCAACTTCGGAGGCGATCCGGGTTTCCTGACTGCTAACGGCCTGTGCCCGGACTTTTCTTCCATATTCTTCTGGTCGATCAGATGCAATTGGAAGAGTAGCCGGGCAGATCGTCTTTGAAGCCTCGCCCCCTTGGCCAATCTCCCATCTCATGGAGGGGGAACCGGCCGGAAGATTATGGTCAAATCCGGACCACTCCTGCCGTGTCACCTCAGGCACAATCCTCATAATGACACGGACCTCATTTGTGGCCTGCACTGCCATCGAAATTCACAGCCAGCGTCGAACACGCAGCTTATAAACGGCATACTCGTCGCCAAATTTGGCGGTCATTGCCTTCTCTTCAGGAATGATCTGGAACCGCGTGATGAACAGCACAAACATCAGCGGTCCGAGAAAGGTCCACGGCACGCCAAGATAAAATGCAAAGGAGACGAGAAGGCTCGCCATGCTGACATACATCGGATTGCGGGTCAGCCGGAACGCGCCTTTAGTGACGAGGGCCGTCGCTCGCTCGATCCGCACGGGATCGATGGTCGTTTTCGCATTCCTAAATTCCAGGATGCCGAGTGGGCCGATCAGGCCAAGGACAACAAAACCTATCGTGAGCGGCCAGCGCGCAGTGCCGACGATATCTGAGTGCGGAATCAGGAGACTTGCCGCCCACATGGCCAAAGCCACAAGCGTGAACAGGACTGGCGGCGGGATCCGATTATTGAGCTTGTTCATGATGCAATAGCTCCGATT
>CAIZGQ010000159.1 GCA_903932565.1 uncultured Hyphomicrobiales bacterium | reverse complement strand
TCGGCACTGCGCGCGCCATTGTAGGCACCCAATGTCACCGGCAGCATGCAGCCCAAACAGATCAATAGGATTTTCGAAGCGTCACCAAAGCCAAGCCACAGCGCGGTGACGGGAATGAGTGCGGATTTTGGCAGGGGATAAAACACCTGCACAATTGGGTTCATCACCTTTTGCAACGGCTTTGACCACGCCATGAAAATGCCGATGGCAGCCCCCAGCACAATCGCCGCCGCGAGCCCGGAAACGCCGCGATACATGGAGGCGGCGCCATTGAGCCAGAAGTCGCCATCCTCTGCGAGGCCAGCCCACGCTTTGCCGATGGCGGTCAGGGACGGCAGCACGGAGGCTGACACGAGGCCCAGCCGCGAAATCGTCTCCCACAAAAGAGCGAGCAGCAGCAGCGGCGAATAGCGAATGAACATCGCCTTCATGCAAGCTCCTGCGCGCGGATCGCTTCCGCCTTCACCAGGCCCCACACGTGATCGACCATTTCGACGAAGGCCTTGGTCTTGAAGAGGTTGGGATCAGAGCGGTCGAAATTGCATTCGACAATTTCCTTGATGCGGCCGGGCCGCGCCGACATCACCGCAATGCGCTGCGCCAGAAACACCGCTTCCTGCACATCGTGGGTGACGAAGACAACCGTTTTGGGTGACTTCCGCCAGATCGACAAAAGCTCCGTCTGCATCAGGCTGCGCGTCTGCGCATCGAGCGCGCCGAAGGGCTCATCCATCAGCAGGATTTCGGGATCAATCGCGAGCGTGCGGGCAATTGCGGCGCGCTGGCGCATGCCACCCGAGAGCTGCGAGGGATAGGACTCTTCAAAGCCCTTGAGACCCACCATCTCGATGAAGGATTGCGCCCGCGCCAGCCGCTCATCCTTCGCCATACCCTGGCGCTCAAGCCCGTAGAGCACGTTGTCGCGCACGCTTTTCCAGGGAAACAGCGCAAAGTGCTGGAACACGATGCCACGATCCGGCCCCGGCCCTTTGACCGGCGTGCCATCCACGAGAATCGCGCCCTTCTCAATCGGGAGAAACCCGCCAAGCATGTAGAGCAATGTGGATTTGCCGCAGCCCGAGGGGCCAAGCAGCGCCAAAAACTCCTGCTTCTTGATACCAAGGGTGATGTCATCGAGCGCCAGCACAGGCTTGCCCCGCGGCGGCCGGTACGTGTGCGTCACCGAGTTGATCTCTATCTGAACATCCGCAGACGTGTTCATTCCACTCCCTCAATCTCCCGCCTTGGAGCGGGGACGTTTTTTCACCCGCCTTGAGGCGAGATTGTTTTTTCTTGGGCTCATTATGCCACAGACTTTTGCAGCGAGCTTTTGAAAAACTTAGCACGCCCGCCAAATAGTAAAAGAGCCAAAATCCACTTGGTGGGCGAATTGACCCACATTGAGGGACAGTTGAGAACCCAACCAATGGGGCCATACTCCAAAACTCCAAGGCTGGCGCTCTTGAAAGCCCTGACGTACCAATGGCGCCTGCAGGGCTCGTCGCATGAGGTGCGGGGCCCTTACCATTCTGGTTTCAAACGAAGGACCGATCATGCTGACTCTCGCCAAAGCCCAACTGATTGTTGAAAAAAGCCTCGCCAAAGGGCGCGAGTTGTCGCTCGCCCCGCTGGCGGTGGCGGTGGTGGACGCTGGTGGACACCTGGTCGCTTTCGCGCGCGAAGACGGCGCTGGCATCGTCCGCTTTGATGTTGCCTACGCCAAGGCCTGGGGCTCGCTGGGCATGGGCTTTGGCTCCCGCGAACTCACCGAGCGCGCCGCCAAAGCCCCGACCTTCATCAATGTGCTGGCGAGCGTCAGCGGCGGCCGCATGGCCCCCTCGCCCGGCGGCGTTCTCATTGCGAATGCGCACAAGCACATCATCGGCGCGGTCGGCATTTCCGGCGACACGGGCGACAACGATGAACTCGCGGCCCTTGCTGGCATCGCAGCAGCCGACTTCACCGGCTTTGGCGGCAAGGTCGGCTGAAGCGAGGTTCGAGTTAGGCAGCTTGCTGGTAGCGAGCCGCGGGCGCGGGGTCGTCGCGCACCACGAGTTGGAAACCGGCCACGGCCTGGGTCAGGCGGACAATTTCCGCCCGCAGGCCGTGCGTCGCCGCCGTGGTTTCCTCGACCATCGCCACGTTGCTTTGCGTGGTCACGTCCATCTCGCCAACAGCGATGTTGACCTGCGTCAGGCCGATGGATTGCTCGCGCGCGCCCTCGGCAATCTGCGTCACGAACTGGTCAATCTCCTGCACGTGAACCACCATCGTCCGCAGTTCAGCGCCCGTCTGGCCCACGAGATCGACACCCTGCTTCACTTCTGCCAGTGAATTTGAAATCAGCGCCTTGATTTCCTTCGCCGCTGTTGCGCAGCGCTGGGCCAACGCGCGCACTTCCGTCGCGATGACCGCAAAGCCACGCCCCTGATCGCCAGCACGCGCTGCCTCCACACCCGCATTCAGCGCCAGCAGATTGGTCTGAAACGCAATCTCGTCCACAATGCTGATGGTCTCGCTGATCTCGCGTGATGTTCGATCAATCCGGCCGATCGCTTCCACGGCGCGAACCACAGTCTCGGCGCTGGTTTCAGCCTCAGCCTTTGTCTTGCGAACGATATCGCTTGTCTCGGATGCATTTTTCGCCGTTGCTTTCACCGTGTTTGTAATCTCCTCAAGTGCCGCAGCGGTTTCTTCCAGACTAGCGGCCTGCTGCTCGGTGCGGCGCGACAGATCGTCGGCCGCCGCAGCGATTTCTGACGTGGTCACATCAATCATTTCGACGCCGCCATTTACATCGCCCATGGCACCAGCGAGGGCCTCCATGGCCCCGTTGAAATCGCGCTGCAGCACGTCATAGACCTCGGGCAGGTTGTCCTGCATGCGATACGTGAGATCACGATCAGCGAGCTTGCGCAGCGCAAACCCGAGCGATGTGACCACGACGCCACGCTCGCTGGCGATGGCGGCTGCTTCCATCTCGCGTGCGCGCGCCTCGGCTTGAACGCGCTCGCGGCGCTGGTCCTCTTCAAGCTTGATCTTCTCCAGCGCGGTTTCGCGAAATGTCAGCAAGGCGCGCGCCATGTCACCGAGATCATCAGCGCGCCCAGTGCCATCTATGTTTGTTTCAAGCTGCCCGTCGGCAACGGCTTTCATGCTCATGGTCAGCCCGCTCAACAAGGCGCGGATATTGCGAACGACAAGCCAGAGGCATGTGGTCACCACAATGCCAACCGGAATAATGATTTTGGCAAGATCAAACGCCAGTTGCAGAAGCGCTGCGTCGACATCATCGACCCAATGACCAGCCCCGATGGCCCAGTTCCATTGCGGAACGGCATAAACGTAAGTCACCTTCTGTGTGGCGACACTCTGCCCGGGCTTCGCCCATAGATAATTTGCAAAGCCCCCGCCTTGACGGCCGGCTTCCGCGATGAGGCGGCCGAAATAAACGCCGGCAGGATCACGAGCATCCTTCATACTTTTGCCCTGCATGTCGGGGCGCGGGTGATAAACGACATCAGCCGCAAAATTGAAGATGAACATGTAATTCGACGAATCAAACTTGATGGCACGAATGGCCTCAATTGCTTTTGCCTTGGCATCGTCCTCACTGAGGTCGCCAGCGCTGGCGCGGTCGGCAAAGCTCTTGGCAATCGTACCTGCGGCCTCAACAACGTGGCGGATCTCGGAGGCTTTTTCCTGCAGCATGGCGCTGCGCATCGCCCACACTGCGTA
>CAIZGQ010000158.1 GCA_903932565.1 uncultured Hyphomicrobiales bacterium | reverse complement strand
TGGGAAAAAGCTCACGGAAAATCACGCGGTCGTGGATGCCATCGGCGACGCGAAACTGCAATTCGTGGCTCATGCGCTCAAGGCTGATGGCAATTTGCTTGGCATTGTTGGATTGCACCGAGGCAATGCGATTGCGCACCAGCACCCAGTCAATCAGGCCATTGTCTACCTGACGACGGCGACGGCGGGCCTCGCTCACAAGTTCGGCGTAATATCCAAGCGATCCGCGCTGGCGACGATCATGGTTGACGCGCGAAAACACGTCGATGTCGATATAACTGTCGTTGACTGGCGAGATGAGCGTGTCGGCGAGCGAATGGGCCAGACGCATGAGATAGGAATCGCTGGCTGGCGTATCGATCACGACAAATTCGTAATCATGCTCAACCTTGCTCACCGCCTCGGCAAAGGCGGTAAACTCGACAATTTCATTCGCATTGACGTCCTGCGCCTCGCCGCGATTGGGGGCGAAATGCAACGGCAATTCCACTGGCCAGTTGGCGCTTGCCGCCCAGCTGCGGCGGTTTTCCAGAAATCGCGTGAGCGTGCGTTGGCGCGTATCCAGATCGATTGTGGCGACGCGATAGCCCGCTTTCAGCAGGGCAATTGTCAGGTGGATCGAAAAGGTCGATTTGCCCGTTCCACCTTTTTCATTGCCCACGACAATGACGTGGGCACTGCGCAAATCCGGCGCGTCAGATTCGTGCATCATGGGCGCACCAGCCTGGCTGAGGGCCGGGCGCGCAAAGCCCAATGCCGCAGGGCACGTGCCAGAAAATACATCAAGTCAGATAAGTCCCGAAATGGGGAAGGCGGCTTGGAGGTCCGCCCTGGATTTTGAAAAGTCTTACGCGGTGTTTGAAAATCAGACTCTAGCAGGCGCGACATTGCGCGATGCTGTCCCCATGGGGCCGCGATAGCCATAAATCCAATCCAACTGCTGCATCATTCGCCCCGGGCCCATTCTGCGCAAAACCTGATCGCGCGCCAGTGCAGGAATGCCGCTCAGGTGATAGATTTTACCCTGCCGCCGTGAGGCGAGTTGTACAGCTGCGGTTCGCGGAATCCGTTCGCGCTCATAAACTGCCAAACGTGATTTGATCTCGCTCGAAGTGGCGCCAGCGAGGCTCGCCCCAAGAGCGGCGGCATCTTCCATGGCCTGCGCTGTTCCCTGCGCCATGAAGGGCAGCATGGGATGCGCCGAGTCGCCTAAAAGCGTGACCCGCCCGTCCGACCATTGCGGCAGCATGGCGGTGTCAAACAACGGCCAGCGCTTCCAGCTGTGCGCGGCTGCAATCAGCGCCTGCGCATCCGGGCTCCAGTTGGAAAAGCGCGCCAAGACATCTTCCGTCTTGCCGGGAGCGGACCAAAAATCGTCAGCCTCGTTGCCGCGCCATCCGTCCTGCGTGATGGCGACCACATTGATCAGGCTGCCCCGTCGCAGGGGGTAGTGAACAAGATGGCATCTTGTGCCCAGCCAAAGGTTTGTCTCGAGCCAATTGGCCATGGCAGGGGCCTTCTCGGCATCGACCAGCGCGCGCCACGCCGTGCGGCCCGACCACACCAGCCGCTCGGCGCTGCCGCGCGAAAGCTTGTCCCGCAACAGCGAGCGCACGCCATCGGCCCCGATCAAAACATCTGCGTCATAGCGCAATGGTGTCTCGTGGCGTCGTGCACCAACTTCGACGCCGCTGCTTGATCCGGCAAATCCAAGGACCTGCACGCCCGTTTCAATCCGAATTGTTGGGTGCGTGGCGGCGACTTCAAGCAGTCCGCGTTGCAGGTCGGCCCGGTGAACGACCAGATGCGGCGAGCCCCAGCGCGACTCGGCAACAGGACCCAGCGGCATCCGCATCAATTCTTCGCCGTCCCGGGCGCGCCGAATGCGCAAAGCCTCCGGCTGGCTGACAGCGCTTCCAAGGCGCGCCAGAACACCCCACTCGTTCAGGATGCGCGTCGCGTTGGGCGACAATTGCAGGCCAGCGCCCACCTCGCCAATGACGTCCGCCCGTTCCAGTAAGGTGACGTCGTAATTCGCGCGCGCCAGGGCGATGGCGGCAGACAAGCCGCCGATCCCGGCACCAGCTATGACGGCGTGAAGCTGTTTGGGCAAAATGTGTCGCGTTTCTTTCTGTCGCTCAGGCGGCAGATTTCAATTCGCACTCGGCGGGGTCGGAATGGCCGTGGAGTGACGAGTCATATTTGAAAAGGGTGGAGCAATACGGGCAAACGGCGTCGTCACCCTTGCCCATGTCGATGAAGATATGGGGATGATCGAAAGGCGGCAGCGCGCCAATGCACATGAATTCCCGCGCACCGACGCGCACAACAGGGACACCGGGCTGGTTGTGGAAATGCGGGGTGACGTGGTCGGCCATAATGCGAGGTCTCACGTGGAATGGCGAACGCGAACGTGCGCTCTTTGAAGGCCGCAACATAAGCGAGCCGCCCGCCTTGGGGAAGCGCCAAGATCTCGGGGGACGCGCCAAGATATCACGCCCGGGCTATGCTAGGACCATCGATAAAACCACCGCGAATTCGGGTTCTGACAATGCAAAGCTTTGTATCTGGCGGCGTTTCGATTGCCTACGTGGACCACCCGGCAACCGGCCCCGACAAGGGCGAGCCGATCATCCTGATTCACGGATTTGCGTCGAACCACCAGGTCAATTGGGACAACACGTTGTGGACCCGCACGCTGACCCAGGATGGCCGCCGTGTGATCCTGCTCGACAACAGGGGCCACGGTCAAAGCGAGAAACTGCACCAGCCAGCGCAATATACGACGCCCCTAATGGCGCAGGATGTGGCCAATCTGATGGACCATCTGGAGATCGAGCGCGCCGATGTCATGGGCTACTCGATGGGCGCGCGAATCACAGCCTTCCTGACACTGGCCCAACCCGCGCGGGTCCGCTCAGCCATTCTGGGTGGGCTCGGGCATCATCTGGTGGATGGCGTCGGACTGCCGCTGCACATCGCTGAAGCGATGGAAGCGCCGACCCTCGATGCGCTGACAGACCCCATGCAACGCATGTTTCGCGCGTTTGCCGAGCAGACGAAGAGCGATCTTCTGGCGCTCGCCGCCTGTATTCGAGGCTCACGCCAGACCTTGAGTGCTGACGAAGTTGGCCGGATGTTCTGCCCGGTCCTTATCGCCATTGGCACGAAGGACGAGGTCGCTGGCAATCCGCACCAATTGGCCGCCATGATGCCGGACGCCACGGCTTTGGACATCCCCGGGCGCGACCACAATCTTGCGGTTGGCGACAAGGTCTACAAGCAGGGCGTGCTGGCGTTTCTTGCGGCCCGGCCGTGATTGCCTAGTCCCAGCGGGAGGCGGCGTCGTCGTCGCTGCCTTTGGCTTCGACCCAGTCGCCCGGCGCACCATCCACCCAGTGCTGGCGCTTCCAGAACGGTGCGCTGGTCTTCAGATAATCCATGAGAAAATCTGCCGCGCTGAAGGCTTCAGCCCGGTGCGCGCCGGAGGTCACCACCAGCACGATCTGCTCGCCCGGCACGATCCGGCCGAACCGGTGAATGATCGTGACGCCCATCAGTGGCCAGCGCGCGATGGCCCGGTCGACCACGCGATCAATCTCAGCTTCCGCCATGCCAGGATAATGCTCGATCTCCAGCGCTGCGAGCTTCCCATTTTCATTGCGGCAAAGGCCAACAAAAGAGGTTACCGCGCCCAGATCGCCATGGCTTTTGGACAGCGCCGCGATTTCGGCCGCCACATCAAACGCCTCCGCCTGCACGCTGACTTTTCGCAGAATCGGGCCTGCAGCGGACATGCGATCAGCCGCCGGTCATCGGCGGAAAGAAGGCAATCTCGCGCGCGCCGCTGATCAGCGCAT
>CAIZGQ010000157.1 GCA_903932565.1 uncultured Hyphomicrobiales bacterium | reverse complement strand
TGCCCCGCCAATTGATGCAGGCGGCGCAACAGATGCGGCTTCTCATCCAGAAAATCGGAAAACTGGCTGCGCTGAAACTGACAGACACTGACCGGCGTCAGGGCGTCGGCGCAGAAAGCCGTCTGGTCTGCCATCGATAGGCCCAGAAAGTCCCCCGGCAGCGCAAAGCCGACCACCTGACGGCGACCATCGGGCAGGAGCTTCGACAACCGCACAGCTCCGGCCGTGATGTTGTACACCACGCTGGCGCGCTCATCCTGGTCGAAGATCGTATCCTTGGGCTTGAAGAACAGGTGCCGCGAGAGTTTGTCGAGGGCTGCAAGCTCAGGATCTTCCAGCGCGCCGCAGACGCTCAGGCTACGCACGCGGCACTGACTGCAATCGACGCCGGGCTGCGCATTCAAACAAGGGCTGATGACTGTGGCGGTCGTGGTTTTGCCCGGGCCGTCCAGGCATCCGTCAATTTTGTCCATGGAAGCCGCCACCGTCGCTTGCGCCAAAAAATTGCGCGGAGAGTTTGCGCTTTTTAATCGTCCATTCGGACCTCGGTCTCGAGCGCCCGGAGCAAAGTTCACATCACTTATCGAGGACCCTACCACCCAGCGCCCCATGTGAGAAGCGCCGGACCTCACAGGCCGGGCAACCCTTCGAGCTCAAACTTGACATGCGTCAATGCAGGGGATGGTGGGACCCCCACATTAGGATCATGATGCACATTCCTCTGTCTCTTGATCCCATCTTTCACGCCGCACCCATGGTGCCGGAAGAGGCGCGCCGGACATTTGCACTCGTGCAGATGTTTGATCGGACCCTCGCGCTGCCGGACTGGCTTGCCTACACGCGCTCCATGTCACGGAAGGATCAGGCGAGCGGGCTGATCACGCTCAAGGACAATCGCGGCTACGCGCATGCGATATTCTGCTGGTTTGCACGCAACTCGCTGACCCACGGTCGCGTCTTGCGGGTCAGCGATGTGGTGATTGCTGGCCTGCCCGGCCGGGAGATCGTCCACGCGGTCATCGATGCTGTTCGCAATTGCGCCACGACAACAAAGTGCGACGCCATCATCTTCGATCTCGACCAGCCGATCTGGCAGAAACACGTGCCCGCCAACATGCTCAAACTGCGCTCGGCCCTCATAGATGCAGGGTTCAGTGCGGTGGCGAGCGAAGTGTTGACGCTGAAGCAAAGCCTCGCCTCGACGCTGCATCATTAGGGCGAACGCCTCGGCCCTGCGACTTTCGCTTTCCAGCACCTCCCGTTCTCGCTATCTGTGCTGCGAACCAAAGATGGGCTTGCCGTTACGCAGCCCTTGTCCCGGGGCCCTGTTGAAGGTGCCGCAGACGCCACAGATGAGCGTGCCACAGATGAGCGTGCCCCCGATCAGTGACCCCCAGATCAGTGCGCCCGTTTCGGGTGGCAACAAATTTCAACAGATCGCCTTTCTGTCCTCCGGCTCGCCCGAGGCGGATTTGGGGCTTGCTCGGCTGTCTGAGACTTACGGCAATTGTGACCCCGACGCGGCGGATGTCGTGGTGGCGCTGGGCGGCGATGGCCTGATGCTTCAGGTGTTGCACCGTTTCATGGGCAGCAACAAACCGATCTATGGGATGAACCGCGGGTCGGTTGGCTTTCTCATGAACGAATATGCCGAGGACAATTTGCGAGAGCGTTTGCGTGACGCTGAAAAATCCATCGTGCGGCCGCTCATCATGCGCGCGACCGACGTGCACGGTGTTGAGAAAACGGCCCGCGCCATCAACGAAGTCTCGGTCCTGCGTCAATCCTATCAGGTTGCCAAGATGCGCATCAGCGTTGACGGCAAGGAGCGGTTGGCGGAACTCGCAGCCGATGGCGTACTTGTCTGCACGCCCGCCGGATCGACCGCCTACAATCTCTCCGCCAACGGCCCAATTCTGCCCTTGGCAGCCCCATTGATGGCCCTGACACCCATTTCAGCCTTTCGTCCGCGACGCTGGCGCGGCGCACTTTTGCCCGATCGCGCCCGTGTGACCATCGAAGTGCTGGAAGCCGAGAAGCGCCCGGTGTCCGCCGTCGCAGATCATTTTGAATTGCGCGATGTGCGGCGGGTTGAAATTGCCATGGACCATGAGACCGGCCTCGTGCTGTTGCATGATCCCGGCCATTCCCTCGACGAGCGGATTTTGCGCGAACAATTTGGCTATTAAGCCGCAATGCGCTCGCGCAATTCGAAATCTGCAAACAGATAATCTGGAAATGTGGGT
>CAIZGQ010000156.1 GCA_903932565.1 uncultured Hyphomicrobiales bacterium | reverse complement strand
GGCTCATCTGTGATCATGGGTCCGCCGGGCGGCATCTGCACAGCCCATGGCGAGCACCGGTTCGAGGCGCGCGCCGGTCATCACCTTGCACCGCGGATGCTCTCCACCGGGCGCAACGTTTTTGACGAACTTGGCGACGACTTTACGCTGCTGGCGTTTGATGGTGACACCCCCTGCATCGCAGCGTTCAGGCAGGCAGCGGAGATGCTGCGCATACCCTTGCAAATTGTGCAGGATGATTTCGCGGGCGAGATTGCAGCCTATGCCGCAAAATATGTCCTTGTGCGGCCGGATCAATATGTGGTGTGGGCGGGGAACGACATGCCAACGGACGTGCGTGAGATTCTGGCCAAGGCCGTTGGCCGATGAGCGCAAAGCTTAAAGACAATCAGTTGAACATGTCGCAACGCTCCGCGATGACCTTTACAAAGGCGCATAAGATGAAGACACGTTTTGTCCGCTGGACCGCTCTTGCAATTGCGTTCGGGGTTTTGACAAGCGCACCTGCACTGGCAGACGCCCAGACAAAAGTGCGCGTCGGCAATCTGAATACGGGCAGCGATGTCGGCCTGTTTATTGCGGAGACGCGAGGCTATTTTAAAGCCGAGGGTCTCGACGTCGAGCTCATGTCATTTCCAACCGCCGCGAAAATGATCGTGCCTTTGGCCAGTGGACAGCTCGATGTTGGCGGCGGGTCGGTGTCCGCGGGGCTCTACAATGCGGCCGAGCGGGGCATCGGCATTCGAATCGTCGCCGATAAAGGCACCAGCAAGCCCGGTCATACGTTTTCAGCCTTGATGGTGCGCAACGATCTCATCGCATCCGGCCGTTACAAATCCTTTTCCGACTTGAAGGGCATGCACATTGCCACAGCCGCCTTTGGCACCGGCAATGCCGCCACCATCAATGCCGCGTTGAAAAAAGGCGGCTTGAAATATTCCGATGCCGACATGGTGGATCTTGGCTTTGCCGATCACATTGCAGCCTTTGCCAACAAGCGGATTGACGCCAGCATGACCAGCGAGCCGGTTGCCACGTTAATTGAAAAGGCGGGTCTTGCGGCGCGCGTGCCCGGCAATGATGAAATTTATCCCGATCACCAGACAGCTGTCCTTCTCTACGCGGAGGAATTTGCCAAAACGCGCCCGGACATTGCCTTGAAGTTCATGCGCGGGTACCTGCGTGGCCTGCGCGACTACAACGACGTGCTTCAGAATGGCACCTTGTCAGGCCCCGGCGCTGACAAGATCATCCAGATCATGATCGACAATACGAATGTCAAAGACCCGGCGCTGTACCGGTCCATTGTCTCCGCAGCCCTTGATCCAGATGGCACGGTGAATGTTGCAAGCCTGCAGTCTGATCTAGATTTCTTCAGCGAGCAGGGTCTCGTGTCACCAAAGGTCAAAGCGGCCAACATTGTTGATATGAGCTTTGCCAAGAAAGCCGCAGCCGATCTTGGGCCCTACAAGCGCGCCACGCAGTGAGGCGATTTTGTTGGGGTCACATCTGGCCTCGTAAGCTTATTATGAATTGGAAACGCGATTGATGTTGCCCGAAACCTGTGACGTGCTGATTGCTGGCGGCGGCCCCTGCGGATTGATGCTGGCCAACGAATTGGGGCGTCGCGGAATTTCTGTTGTGCTGGTGGATGAGAAGCCCACAACAGCGTTCAACCCGCAGGCCAATGCAACGCAGGCGCGGACCATGGAACACTTTCGTCGGCATGGCTTTGCCGATGAAATTCGTGCGCTCGGTATGCCGGCGGATTTCCCAACCGATATTGCCTATTTTACGCGGTTCGCCACGCATGAACTGGCGCGTTTCAAACTTCCATCGGCCAAGGAAGCGCGCAGCAAAGTCAGCGGGCTCTCGGGCTCCTGGAGTGCTGCGGAATTACCGCATCGCGTGTCGCAAAAGTTTGTCGAGGCTGTGCTGCGCAAGAAGGCCGAGGCGTGTGAATCGGTCTCGATCAATTACGGCGTTCGGCTCTCGAGCTTTGTTGATCACGGCGAGGGCGTTCAGGCAAAGCTTACGCGCGTCAAGGATGGCCAGATGTCCAGCATCCGCGCGGCTTATCTTGTGGGCGCAGACGGCCCGCGCAGTCCGATACGGGAGGCGCTGGGGTTTGCCTACGAGGGCGATGCGGGTGCGGCGCGCGACTTCATGGGTGGTCGCATGTATGCCATCTATCTGCGTGCGCCCGCCTATTATGATTATGTGCCGCATCCCCCGGCGTGGATGAACGTGACGTTCAATCATGATCGCCGCGCGTTTATGGCGGCCGTGGATGGCAAGGGTGAATTTGCCTTTCATACGCAGCTGCGGGCGCATGAAGATCCTGACCACATCAGCGCTGCGGATGCGCTCGCGATGTTCCAGGCGGCTGTCGGCGCGCCCGTGCCAGCAGAGATTCTGTCGCGGGGAACATGGACCGCGGGCCTCGCTCTGGTCGCCAATCATTTTCAAAAAGGTCGCGTGTTCATCGGTGGCGATGCTGCGCATCTGTTCACGCCCACGGGCGGACTTGGCTACAACACAGCCGTTGAAGATGCGGTAAATCTGGGCTGGAAATTGGCGGCCACGTTGCAGGGCTATGGCGGCCCGCATCTGTTGGACAGCTACGAGGCTGAGCGTCGCCCGCTTGCCATTCGCAATACCGGCTATGCGCGGGTCTTTGCGGATTCGCTTGGGCTCTATCATCCCGTGCCGGACATCGAGGCTGACAATGCGGCAGGTGAAAGCGCACGCGCTGTGGCAGGCACTTATCTCGAAGCCCATGCACGCGCCGAGTTCAACATTCCTGGTATCACTTTTGGTGGCCGCTATGATGCCTCTCCGATTGTGATGTCGGATGGAACACGCCCGCCCCCTGATGCTGCCAATTCTTACGAACCCAGTGCCTGTCCGGGCGGACGTCCGCCACACGTCTGGCTTGATGAGCAACGCTCGCTCTATGACGAGATGGGCTTTGACTGGACCTTGCTGCGCATGGGGGGCGAACCGGAAACGGCCTTGAATCTCAGTGCGCTCGCAAGCGCGCGCGGCGTGCCGTTGCGCGTGGTGGATGTCGTTGTGCCAGAAATTCGCACGCTTTATCAGGCAGATTTTGCGCTTATCCGTCCAGATCAGATCGTCGCATGGCGCGGCGATGACGTCGCAGATCCGGTGGCCTTGCTAGATCGGGTGACAGGCCAATCAGCGCTGGCGTCCTAAAGAACAGGTTGCTCCGGCAACCAAACCGTGTTTGATTTGATCTCAAACGCGGCCAACGCCGCCAAGCGACAGAGGGATGGAAGATGCGGTCGGTCACAGCATGAACACGTCTGACGAAACGCAAGCCACGCAGGTTGTCATCATTGGTGCCGGTCAGGGTGGCTATCAGGCTGCGGCCTCGCTGCGCGATGAAGGCTTTGCGGGCACCATTCATTTGATTGGGGATGAGCCCGGCTTGCCGTATCAAAGGCCGCCTTTATCAAAAGCGTTTCTGACGGGAGAGGTGACGGCGGCCAATCTTGCCCTGCGCCAGGAAACGTTTTTCACCGACAAGAAAATTGAAACTCATTTTGGGGTTCGCGCGCTGGAGGTGGATCGTGCAACGCGCCGCGTTCGTTTGTCTGACGTCACATCGCTCGCCTATGGCCACCTCATCTTTGCAACGGGCTCGCGGAACATTCGATTGCCCATTCCTGGAATGGACCTTCCCGGCGTGGTGCAATTGCGCAGCCTGTCGGATGCAGAAGATATTCTGCGCCAGATTGATCAAGCCAAACGCGTGGTGGTGATTGGGGCTGGATTCATCGGCCTGGAATTTGCGGCTTTTACGATTGAGCGCGGCTTGCCCACAAGCGTGCTGGAGGCTGCTGAACGCCCCATGGCGCGGGCCTTGTCCAAGGTGATGTCGCAGCACTTTCAAGATAGCCACATCAGCGCAGGCGTTGTGTTTGAATTTGGCGCGAAGGCCATTCGCATTGTTGAAGAGAGCGGGCGCGCCATCGGCGTGGAAACGGCCGACGGCCGCATCTTCGAAGGCGACCTGATTCTTGTGGGCGTTGGCGTTCGCCCGAATGTCGAGCTCGCAGCGGAGGCCGGACTTCGTATCGAGAACGGAATTCTCGTCGACGCGCAGATGACGACCAGTGACCCGTTCATCTCCGCTCTGGGAGATTGTGCTGCCTATCCGAGTGTGTACGCGGGCGGCGATATCGTGCGCATCGAATCCGTGCAGAATGCGGTGGATCACGCGCGCTGCATTGCGGCACGGATCGTGGGAAAACCCGCTCCCTACAAGGCTGTTCCCTGGTTTTGGAGCGATCAGGGTAAGCTGAAATTGCAAATTGCGGGGCTTACCTCGCCGCACACGCAAACGGTGCTGCGCGGGGATCCAACAAGTGGATCATTCTCCGTCTTCTGTTTCAATGGGGATCAGCTTGCCGGTGTTGAATCGGTCAATCGGCCAGCGGACCATATGGCATCCCGCAAGATCCTGCTGGCAGGTTTGCCCTTAACGCCAGCGCAGGCAGCGGATCTGACAGTCGATCTCAAAGCCATGGTCACGCCGCCGCGTCCAGCGCGACAGGGGCCCTAAATTGATCGCGACGCGCAGTCAAAACTCTCAAAGTTCACGCGTCGCTCAAGGCCTCGTTGGCAACGGGGGCTGCCACTGCACCCAGATTGCTATGCAATGCGTTCAGCAAGGTGATCAGTTGCGCCTGTTCACTCGCGTTCAAACAGGACAAAAGGCGGCTTTCACGATCCAGTGCGACGCGAATAATCGCGTCGTGCAAAACAAGTCCCTGTTCCGTCAACGCTATTTTGTGGCGGCGGGCGTCGCGCGGATCATCATCCATCATGATCAGATCGCGCTTTCGCATCATCTCAAGTGTACGGCTGACCGGGCCTTTGTCGTAGCCGATCACCTGGCAGATACGCGAAGCTGCAATGCCAGGTTCAATGGCGAGCAACGACATGATCCGCCATTCGGTGACGTTGACGCCGAAGCTGTTTTGATAAACAGCGTTTGCGCCACGCGACAATTTGTTGGCGAGAAACGTCAGAAGGCCAGGAACATAGCGCTCAAGATCCAGTCTTGGTGCAGCTTGCGCCACGGACGCTGGAGCGTCCAAGTCCTTTCGTATGTGTTTGGTCATGATCGGCCTCGTCGTTCGCGCAGGCCTCACCTATGGCCCAAACGTCCACAAGCTTCAATTTGTTTTGAAAGAAGATTCAAGTCGCCGACATTTTAGGTTGAGCCGGAAGGTGTTCCGTGCGGACAATCGAGCCAATCCATAAGCAAGAAATTCTGCAAGCAAAAAATGGGGAGTGAAACTATGTCCGCGAAGGAATCCTTGTCTGCCGGGTCTTCAGGAGTGCATCAGGTGCCCCTGCAAGAGGCTGTACCCCTTCAAATTGACCCGTTTTCCATGGATTTTTTTGCAGATCCCCATCCTGCGCATCACGTGATGCGCGAAGCGGCCCCCGTGGTCTATTTCCCCATGTGGAAGACCTATGGTGTGGCGCGATATGAAGAGGTGCATGCTGTTTTGCACGATCCGCAGACCTATTGCTCCAGCCGCGGTGTCGGCTTGAGTGACTTTGCGAAGGAAAAGCCATGGCGGCCGGCAAGTCTTATTCTGGAGGCCGACCCGCCAGCGCATGGGCGCACGCGCGCCGTGTTGTCTCGCGTACTTTCGCCCGCCGTGATGAAGCCATTGCGCGAGTCGTTTGTTGTGGCGGCCGACGCCTGTGTTGATCAGCTTTTGCAGCGTCAGAGCTTTGACGGTATCAAGGATCTGGCTGAAGCGTTTCCACTTTCCGTATTTCCCGACGCGTTGGGTTTGAAGAAGGACGGGCGTGAACATCTAATTCCCTACGCTGCGCTGGTCTTCAATTCCTTTGGACCACCCAATGCGTTGCGCCAGCGTGCCCAGGAATTATCGGCTCCCCATCAAGCTTATGTGCAGGCGCAATGCCAGCGCGAAAATTTGGCGGAGGGGGGCATTGGCGCCAAGATTCATGCGTGTGCGGACACAGGTGAAATCACGCCGGCGGAAGCGCCACTTCTGGTGCGCTCTTTGTTGAGCGCGGGGCTCGACACCACAGTCTATGGCATTGGCGCTGCGCTCTATTGCCTGGCGCGATATCCGGCTGAGTGGCAGCGCCTGCGAGCAGATCTGAGTCTTGCGCGGAATGCATTTGAAGAAGCGGTTCGTTTTGAAAGCCCCGTGCAGACCTTTTTCCGCACGACGACGAAAGATGTCGTCCTTGGCAATACTGCCATTCCCGAAGGCGAAAAAGTCCTGATGTTTCTCGCTAGCGCCAATCGCGACCCGCGGCGGTGGGATAATCCAGATCAATTCGACATCACCCGGCGCGCGTCCGGTCACGTCGGATTTGGGTCGGGCATTCACATGTGTGTTGGGCAATTGTTGGCGCGGCTTGAGGGCGAAGTGATGTTGCATGCGCTTGCGCGCAGGGTGGCGACACTTGAAATCACAGGCCCTGTGACGCGTGCGTTTAACAACACGTTGCGCGGTCTTGAAGCGCTTCCACTCACCATCAAGGCGGCCTGACCGATGCCAAAAATTACATTTCTCACAAGCGATGGTCAGCGCAGCACCTTTGAAATTGCCGCGGGGACGACGCTCATGCAGGGTGCTTTGCAACATGGCATCGACGCAATTGTTGCGGAATGCGGTGGCAATTCCATGTGTGCGACGTGTCACGTTTATATTGATGATGCGGTTGCCCGGGAACTCAGCCCCATGAGCGCGGATGAAGATGCGTTGCTCGACGGGGCAGCTGCAGATCGGGAGCCTGGAAGTCGGCTGTCGTGCCAGATACGCGTGACATCAGCCTGTGAGGGTTTGCTTGTCCGTTTGCCAGACCGGCAGACCTGAGAACGTCCCCACGCCGACTAGCGTGGTATGAAACAGCCGAAACAAAAACGATGATCAAGGGAGACGAAAATGCGTTTTATGACGTCCACTGCTGCAATCGCGATTTCAGCGGCGCTTGTTGGATCAGCTGCGGCTGAAATTTCCGATAATGTTGTCCGCATCGGCGTGTTGAACGATACGTCGGGGATTTTCCAGGACACCAACGGCATGGGCTCGGTTGAAGCCGCCCGCATGGCGGCTGAAGATTTTGCCGGTGGTGGCAAAGGGATCAAGGTTGAGATCGTTTTTGCCGATCATCAGAACAAAGCCGACGTGGGATCTGCCATTGTCCGCAAATGGCTTGATGTCGACAAGGTGGACGCTGTCATCGACGTCCCAAACTCGGCGGTTGGGCTCGCTGTCAATGAGATCCTGCGAGACAGCCGCATGGCGTTCCTCGCATCTTCCACGGCAAGCTCTGACCTCACCGGCAAGTCTTGTTCGCCCAACACGGTGCAATGGGTGAATGACGCATGGTCAACGGGCAATGCAACGGCAGCTGCCATGATGAAACGTGGCGGCGACAGCTGGTATTTCATCACGGTCAATTATGCCCTTGGCCAGGGGATCGAAAACGAAGCAACACATTATGTGCAAGAGCATGGCGGTAAGGTGCTGGGCGCCGCAAGGCACCCGCTTGGCACCTCGGATTTCGCGTCATTTCTTCTGCAGGCTCAAGCCTCGGGTGCAAAGGTTGTGGGCCTCGCAAATGCGGGCGGTGACACAATCAATCTCGTCAAGCAGGCC
>CAIZGQ010000155.1 GCA_903932565.1 uncultured Hyphomicrobiales bacterium | reverse complement strand
GGGTGTGGACCAAGCCATTTATAATCGACCCTCATCCGTCATGCTTCGCATGCCACCTTCTCCCACCGAACCCCGGCTCGAGCCGGGGTTCGGCATGTTCAATTCGCAAGTCGGGTACACCCGACTCGCGTTGGAAAAGGCCTGCACGGAGAGGCCACAGAAAACAAAAAAAGGGCGCCACACGGCGCCCTTTTTCATTTTGATAAACCAGAACCTTCAGGCCATCGCCTTCTTCAGGTTCTCGTCGATCTTGTCGAGGAAGCCGCCGGTTGAAAGCCACTTCTGATCGGCACCCACCAGCAGCGCCAGATCCTTCGTCATGAAACCTGATTCCACCGTGTCCACGCAGACCTTTTCGAGGGTCAGCGAGAACTTGGCGAGATCGGCATTGTTGTCGAGCTTGGCGCGATGGGCGAGGCCACGGGTCCAGGCAAAGATCGAGGCCATGGAGTTCGTCGAGGTTTCCTTGCCCTGCTGGTGCTGGCGATAATGGCGCGTCACGGTGCCATGCGCTGCTTCCGCCTCAACCGTCTGGCCGTCGGGTGTCATCAGCACGGAGGTCATCAGGCCGAGCGAGCCATAGCCCTGCGCCACGGTGTCGGATTGCACGTCGCCATCGTAGTTTTTGCAGGCCCAGACGTAACCGCCGGACCACTTGAGGGCAGCCGCCACCATGTCATCGATCAGGCGATGCTCGTAGGTGATATTGGCCGCCTTGAACTTGTCAGCGAATTCCGCGTCAAAAATCTCCTGGAACAGATCCTTGAAGCGACCGTCATAGGCCTTCAGAATCGTGTTCTTCGTCGACAGGTAAACCGGGTACTTGCGCAGCAGGCCGTAATTCAGCGACGCGCGAGCAAAGTCGCGAATGGAATCATCCAAATTGTACATGGCCATGGCCACGCCCGAGGACGGGAACTTGAAGACTTCCTTCTCGATGATTGTGCCATCCTCGCCCTCGAACTTGATGGTCAGGCGGCCCTTGCCAGGCACGCGGAAGTCGGTCGCCTTGTACTGGTCACCGTAGGCGTGACGGCCTACGACCACCGGCTGGGTCCAGCCCGGCACGAGGCGCGGAACATTCTTGCAGATGATGGGTTCGCGGAAAATGGTGCCGCCGAGGATGTTGCGGATCGTGCCGTTGGGCGACTTCCACATGTCCTTCAAGCCGAATTCCTTCACGCGGGCTTCGTCCGGCGTGATGGTCGCGCACTTGACGGCGACGCCATATTTCTTGGTGGCTTCGGCCGCGTCGATGGTGATCTGGTCGTTGGTCTCGTCGCGCTTCTCGACCGAGAGATCGTAATATTTCAGATCGATGTCGAGATAGGGATGGATCAGCTTGTCCTTGATAAGCTGCCAGATGATCCGGGTCATCTCATCGCCGTCCATTTCGACGACCGGATTGGCGACTTTGATCTTTGCCATGCAACGACTCCGCTGATTGAGCGATTGGCAGACCCCGCGTGTCCCGGGCATCCGCGATTTCAAAACTGGTGGCGAGCGATCAACCGCATGGGAATCCGGCGACCGGAATTGGCGCTATAGCATTGCCCCGCGTATCGGCAAAGCACACCTTATGCCGGTCTAGGGGTGACTTTTGTCTGGGTCGTTCGTGACCGCAACGTCAGGGCGCGCAGGCAAATGAAAAAGCTCCCGACTTTCGCCGAGAGCTTTTTGATCAGAGGTCTGGACCAGTCCGGGTCAAAGGTCTTTTACGCGTGTCTGGAGGGCACCCAAAAGACGTTTCTCAGGACTGCATCACAGCCCGCCATGCCTCAATTGCAAACCCGGATGCGGCGATAGCGGATCACATTGCCGTAATAATCGACAACCGGGCGACGCTCCATCCAGCACTCACCGCCGCTGTAGACCGGCGCCGGGCCATAATAGCCCTGGTTGCTGCTGGCGATTGCACCACCAAGGGCGAGGCCACCAACCACGCCAGCGGCGAGGGGGACGCCCCAGCCGGGCTGGGCTTGGGCTGTTGTCTGCGTTGCGGCGACACCGACCACCAGTGTTGCTGCTGCGAGCCCGGCCACAAGGATTTTGCGCAGGGCAGATGTTGAATTCGTTTTCATCTTCACGCTCCCATTTCGGCCGGGTTGCATCTGCTCCGGCGATGAAATGAACCCTAGACCTGTGGCGGGATCTTGGCCGTGCGCCAGCACACAGGGCGGGGTTTGCTGCCACCATCCCCAATCCATGCTATCGAGCGCCAAATCAGCATCAATAAAGTAGCATCAGCAGGGCAAGTGGCATGGTCGGCGCGGGGACGAATTCAACAAAGCCATCATTGGCAGGTGGTCCGGCGATCATTCTGGTGCGGCCGCAACTGGCCGTAAATATCGGCATGTGCGCGCGCGCCATGGCGAACTTCGGGCTGTCGGATCTGCGACTCGTCAATCCGCGCGAGGGCTGGCCGCGCACCGGGGCCCTGCGAAAAGGGGCTTATGCGGCAGCGGCTGGCGCGACGCATCTGCTCGAAAACGCCAAGCTCTATGACACGCTGGAAGCAGCGGTGGCTGATCTCAACTTCGTCTGGGCCACGACAGCGCGCGAGCGCGGCCAGGAAAAGCGGGTGGAGATGCCACGCGGCGCCATGGGCGAGACGGCCGCGCGATCTGCGCAAGGTGAGAAACACGGCGTGTTTTTTGGCCCCGAGCGCACCGGCCTCGACAATGACGAAGTGGCTTTGGCAGACGCTATTCTCACGTTTCCCGTCAATCCTGCCTACGCTTCCCTCAACCTTGCCCAGGCTGTTCTGCTGACGGGTTATGAATGGTTCAGCGCCGCGCATGGCCAGACGTTGCCGTTTGCACTGCCGGAGCGCTCACCACCGGCACCGCGCGACATGCTCGTGTCCTTTTTCGACTTTGTCGAAAACGAGCTTGAGGCATCTGGCTTTTTCAGGCCCGCCAACAAGCGGCCGGTGATGGCGCGCAACTTCCGCAACATCATCCATCGGCTGGGTCCCACCGTGCAGGACATCCGCACACTGCGCGGCGCAATCGTGCGTCTCATTGAAGGGCCGCGTGTGTTGCGCGGCCAGGCCCCGCGTCGCCGTGCGCAAGTTAATCTTCCTGCGCAAGTCAATCTCCCTGCGCAAGACAATCTTGGTGCTGCGACTGCGCCACAGGCAAAGGCCTCGACGCAGCCAATCGAAGAATAAGGCCTTGCCAGGCTTTTATTTCAAAGGCCAGCGATCTGTTCCTAGCTTGCGGTCGAGCGACCAGGGGCCGGCGCCCGCCACCACAATGGCGAAGAAAATCACAACCATGATCCAGGGAAACTCGGCCCCGCCGCCGGGAGACCCGTAGCTCCAGCCCTTGGGGATGGCGACGAAAACAGTGATGACGGTCCACTGAACCACCATGGCGAGTGCCGCCATGCGCGTGCCAAGGCCAAGAATGAGCAGCGTGCCACAGATGAGCT
>CAIZGQ010000154.1 GCA_903932565.1 uncultured Hyphomicrobiales bacterium | reverse complement strand
TGCTGATTGATCCTGCGCCGCCCGCAAAAGCCGCGCAGCTTGGCTTTGTTGCTGGTGTGGCGCTCGCGCAATCCGTGCGCGGACTCTTGGGCGGCGATGCACAACTCGCGCTGAAATGGCCGAATGACCTTGTGCATGCGGGGGCGAAGCTCTCGGGAATGCTGCTGGAAGCCTCATTGTTATCGGACGGGCGCTTTGCATGCGTGATAGGGTGCGGCGTGAATTGCCGATCCAACCCCGAGGGCTTGCCCTATCCCACCACCAATCTGTCTGCGCTGGGCTCGCCGTGCGGGCCGCGCGATGTGTTGTCGGCGCTCGCCGCGCGGCTGGAGCATTGGCTGCATGGCTGGCAGGCGGGGGCGGGGTTCGAGAAGGTCCGCGCCGCATGGCTGCGCGAGGCTTTAGCCCCAGGCAGTCCGCTGCGCGTTGTCGTGCGCGGGCAGGATGTGTTGGGACATTTTGAAACGATTGATGCCGAGGGTCGCCTTATCCTCGCCACGGCCAACGGGCCGGTGAGCGTCGAGGCTGGCGACGTCTTTTTGCAATGAGATCAGAAGTAAGACGCAAGTTGGTTTGGAGCAGTTAGGTATGAATCAAGCACAGGATGAACTGGTTTTTGTTCCGCTCGGAGGGCTGGGCGAAATCGGCATGAATGCGGCGCTCTATGGCTTTGGACCCAAGGCCACGCGCAAATGGATTTTGGTGGATCTGGGCCTCGCCTTTGCCGGACCTGACCTGCCGGGCATCGATCTCGTGTTGCCGGATCTCGGCTTCATCGAAAAGCTGAAGAAAGACTTGCTCGGCCTCGTCATCACGCATGCGCATGAAGATCACATCGGCGCTGTTGCGGACCTGTGGCCGCGCATCGGCTGCCCGGTCTATGCGACACGCTTTGCCGCCGGATTGCTCGCGACGCGCCGCCTGTCGGAGCCGGGCGCGCCCGTCGTGCCGATGACCATCGTCAAGCCCGGAAAACCCTTCCAGCTCGGGCCATTCTCGATTGAATATGTGCCCGTGGCGCATTCGATTCCGGAATCCACCTCGCTCGCCATTCGTACACCGGCCGGCCTCGTGCTTCACACGGGTGACTGGAAAATCGATCCCACGCCCGTTGTTGGTTGGACCACAGATGAAGCGCGTCTGCGCGCATTGGGCGATGAGGGCGTGCTGGCGCTGATCTGCGATTCTACCAACATCCTGCGCGAGGGCGTCAGCCCGTCGGAATCGGATGTGGCGCGCACGCTCAAGGACATTGTGGCGGCTGCCCCGTCGCGTGTTGTGGTAACGACATTTGCCTCCAACGTCGCGCGTCTCCGCTCGGTGGCGGAAGCCGCCATGGCCAATGATCGCAAAGTCGTACTCGTCGGGCGCGCCATGGAGCGTGTTGTCGAAGTCGCGCGCGAATGCGGCTTTCTCGATGGTATCCCGGATTTCTACTCGCAGGATGCGTTCGCGCATTTTGATCGCTCGAAGGTCGTGCTGCTCGCCACAGGGTCGCAGGGCGAGCCGCGCGCGGCTTTGGCGCGCATCGCGCAGAATGATCATCCGGCGGTGAAGCTCGCACCGGGCGATCAGGTCGTGTTTTCCTCGCGCACCATTCCGGGCAATGAGAAGGGTGTCGGCGACATCATCAACGGACTGATCGATCAGGGTGTCGAAGTCGTCACCGATCGCACGCAGCTTGTGCATGTGTCCGGCCATCCGCGTCGTTCGGAAGTGGCGCGCATGTACGAATGGATTCGCCCGCAGAT
>CAIZGQ010000153.1 GCA_903932565.1 uncultured Hyphomicrobiales bacterium | reverse complement strand
TCGAGACCGCGATGCTCACGCGCTTCACGGGCGGAAGCGATGAAGCCAAGGCCGGCCTGCTCGGAATGATGCCCGCCAAGCGCGGCGCCACGCCCGAGGAGATCGCCCAGACGATCGTCTTCCTGGCGTCCGACAAGGCGCGTTTCCTCACGGGCCAGAGCATCGCCGTCGATGGCGGCTACACGGCCCAGTAGTTCTCGATCCTCGACCCTCGACCACAACCGATACGGAGCATTCCATGAAGACCATCACCGTCCCCACCTACGAACAAGTCTCGCCGGCCAACCAGGCTATCTTCGACAACCTCAAGAAGGGCCTGGGCTTCGTGCCGAACCTGTACGCCACTTTCGCGCATTCCGACACCGCGCTGGCCACTTACCTGGCGCTGCAGAACGCCAAGAGCTCGCTCAGCCCGAAGGCGCGCGAGGTCATCAACCTCGTGGTCAGCCAGGTCAACAACTGCGCCTATTGCCTGGCCGCACACACGGCGCTGGGCAAGATGGTGGGATTCACGCCCGAGCAGATCCTGGAGGTTCGCCGCGGCGGTGCCGGCTTCGACGCACGGCTGGATGCGCTGGCCAGGCTGGTGCGCAACCTCACGCTGGAGCGCGGCCACGCTGACCCGGCGCTGGTCCAGGCCTTCTTCGACGCCGGCTGGACCGAAGGCAACCTGGTCGATGCCATCGTCGTCGTAGGCGACAAGATGGTCAGCAACTTCCTGCACGGTGCCACTCAAATTGCTGTGGACTTCCCACCTGCGCCGGGGCTGGACGCCTGAGACTGCAAAGCCGACGAAGAGCAGCCGTGAACAGCACGGCAGGCCACCCTCGGCCCGCACTCCTGGCTGTACCCCTTCCGAACCTTCTGCGGGAGCCGCCGATGGCTCTGGTGGCGGCCCAGGCGTTCGGCATCGCCTTTACCTTGAGTCCCTAACTCCCGGCACTGTCCGCGAAGGTCAGTCACGATCTGCCCACACTCGATGGCAGCGGCCGCAGGGTGCTGCCCGTTTCGGCCAACGACCCGACCGGTGGCGGTGGCCGGGTGGCGCTGGCTCGCATCGAAGTCGACTGCCGGCAGCTAGCCGAACCCGAGGTCGTCCTGGACCGGCAGACGGTTCTGGCCCATTGAGCCGTCATTCCGGTGACCCACTGATCCACGAGACGCACCGGCATGATCGGCCTGCTTTAGAGGCGACGACCGGCACTTGACGCAATCGTGTGATTATTTCTTCATCGCGTCGGGCGCCATTTCGTCCTTCTTCATCTCGTCCTTGGCCATTCCGTCTTTCTTCATGGCATCTTTCTTCATGCCGTCCTTCTCCATGTGATCCTTGGACACGGTGTCCTTCTTCATCGCGTCCTTCCCCATGGCATCCTTCTTCATGCCGTCTTTCGCCATGGCGTCTTTGCCCATGGCGTCCTTCGACATTTCCTCCTTTTTCATTTCCTCCTTTTTCATGTCGTCCTTCTTCATCGCATCTTGTGCGAACGAGCTGCCCGTGGCGAGCAGCATGCACGAGGACAGCAAAGCGGTGGCGATCTTCTTCATGGTGGATTCCTAAGGAAGGTCTGAAGAATGCGTCATCCAGTGGTCGACTGCGCGCATATTGACCAGCTCGGAGCCGTTTGATGCCTGAATGCCCGATTCGCGGCCGATCAGGGCACGAATTTGGGTCTTTCGGCCCATCTTCACGCCGTTTTTGCCCGCATCGGACGGACTTTTCCATCCAGTGCCATCAACTTCGCGCGGGCCATCCAGAGGTTGGCCAGAGCGAACAAGGTCTCGAGCTGCGCGGTGTTCTTCGCAAGCCCACGGTAGCGCACCTTGACGTGCCCGAACTGCCTCTTGATGACTCGAAACGGGTGCTCGACCTTCGCGCGCACGCTGGCCTTCAGGTGTTCGATCTCGTCGATGATGCGGCCCACTGCTCCAGTCTGCTCGACCGGCTTGCGCGAACTGGGTCGTCGCGCGACGTGCCACGTCACGCCCTTCTTCGCGCCAGGTCGCTTGTGCGCACCTTGGTAGCCGGCATCGGCAAACACTACTTTTTCTTCGCCATGCAGCAGGTCGTTCGCGACCACGACATCGCTGACGTTGCCCGACGTGCCGACCACCGTGTGCACCAGACCCGATTCGGCATCAACGCCAATGTGAGCCTTCATGCCGAAGTACCAGTTGTTGCCCTTCTTGCTTTGCTTCATCTCCGGGTCGCGTTGGCCGGATTCGTTCTTCGTCGAGCTGGCCGCGGAAATCAGCGTGGCATCGACCACGGTGCCCGCCTTGAGCATCAGCCCCTTGTTGCGCAGCACGTCGTTGACGGTGGCCAGGATCTGTTCGGTCAGCTTGTTCTTCTCCAGCAGATGGCGGAACCGCAGGATCGTGCTCTCGTCAGGAATGCGGCTGTCCCAGCCCAGGCTGGCGAACTCGCGGAACAGCGGCATGTCGTGAAGCGCCTCTTCCATCGCAGGGTCGCTCAGCGTGAACCACTGTTGCATGAAATGCACTCGCAGCATCGTCTCGATGGGAAACGGCGGCCGGCCCTTTTTGCCTTCGGGCGCGTGCGGCTCGACGAGTTGCACCAGCGCCGCCCACGGCACAACACGTTCCATCTGCGCCAGGAACTCCCGCTTGCGGGTTCGCTTGGTCGTCAGGCTCAGGCCCAGATCGGCTTGCTTCATGGTTCTTATCTTCGCCGCCAGGTCAGGCATGCGCAATCAGGCTTGCCCTGGAGTTATGCAGACCTTCCTTAAGTCAAACGTTCGGCCCCATAGACAAAGGGCCTTATATTGCTACAATGCAATACATGGCTGCCGTCTTGCTCACTCGCGCCAAGGAAATCCGAGACGACGGTTCAATTGTCGAAATCGTGATCTGGGAGCTACCTGAACCGCTTGTGCCCAGCACGCATCGCTACAAGTATCGGCTGTATTACGGTGTAGCAGGCAGGAGCCGCGTCCGTTACGACAATGAACGCGGCAAGGTTGACCACCGCCACGTGGGCGACCAAGAGTCCGAGTACCTGTTCAGTTCAGTGGAGCAACTGCTCGCGGACTTTCAGTCCGATGTCGAGCGCTGGGAGTAGCCATGAAGGCC
>CAIZGQ010000152.1 GCA_903932565.1 uncultured Hyphomicrobiales bacterium | reverse complement strand
GTCGAGATCGAGCGCGCCGCCTCAGCCACCATTCCTGAAATTTTTGCACGCCACGGCGAGCCGTTCTTTCGCGACCGCGAGCATCACGTTGTGGCGCGCCTGCTGCGCGAGGGCCAGAAGGTTCTGGCCACCGGTGGGGGCGCCTACATGCAAGAAAGAACACGCGAGATCATTCGTGAACATGGCATCTCAGTCTGGTTGAAGGCTGATGTTGATGTTCTCATGCGCCGGGTGCGCAAGCGCTCCAATCGGCCACTGCTGGCCAACCCGGACCCGGAGGGGACGCTGCGTCGTTTGGTTGACGAGCGCTATCCTGTCTACGCGCTCGCCAATTGCGCCGTCGTCTCGCAGGACGGGCCGCATGAGGCCGTCGTGGATGCGGTGACTGCAGCGCTCCACACCGTGCTGGGGACGCGATCGCATGTGCAGATTGCCGGATCACAGGGACAGATTTGATGAGCGTTGCTGCGTCTGACACCGCGTTGACGAAGGTAGAGGTTGCCCTCGGCAATCGCGCTTATGATATCCAGATCGGCACCGGACTGATTGCAGGCGCTGGTGCCAACATCGCACGGGTTGCACCTGGTTCCGCCTGCTTCATCGTCAGCGATGAGAATGTTGCTGCAGCGCACATGCACACGCTCGTCAAAAGTCTCGATGCTGCAGGCATTCGTCACGAGCGCATCGTGTTGCCGCCAGGCGAAAGCACGAAATCATATCATTATTTCGAGCAAGTCTGCGATGCCGTCATAGCCGCGCGCATGGAACGTCGCGATGTGATCGTGGCGTTTGGCGGTGGTGTTATTGGCGATCTCGCAGGATTTGTCGCAGCAACCGTGCGGCGCGGCATGCCCTTCGTGCAAATCCCCACGTCTTTGCTGGCGCAAGTCGACTCGTCGGTTGGCGGCAAGACAGCCATCAATTCCCCGCATGGCAAGAATCTGATCGGCGCGTTCTACCAGCCGCTTCTCGTGCTGGCCGACACCGGCGCATTGCAAACCTTGTCGAAGCGCGAGTTCAAAGCCGGATATGCGGAGGTCGCCAAATATGGCTTGATCGACGACCATTCCTTTTTCGAATGGCTGGAAGCAAACTGGCGTCGGGTCTTTGACCATGGGCCTGAATTGACGCAGGCGATTGCCACCAGCTGCCGGTCGAAAGCAGCCGTCGTTGCGCGGGATGAAACCGAGCAAGGCGACCGGGCCCTTCTCAATCTCGGCCACACGTTTGGCCATGCGTTGGAAGCGCTCGCGCATTACGACAGCGATATCCTTGTGCATGGTGAAGGCGTGTCGGTTGGACTGGCGCTCGCGTTCCGCTTCTCCCAACGGCTTGGCCATTGCAATGGACAGGACGCGACCCGCGTTGCAGCACATCTGCAAACCGTGGGCCTGCCAACGAAGCTTCAGGACATCCGCAACTTACCCATGACAACCGACACCATTCTTGACGCCATGTTTCAGGACAAGAAAGTGCAGCGCGGCGCGCTGACCTTCATCCTCGCACGCGGCATCGGCCAAAGCTTTATTGCACGCGGTGTCGATGTCGCGCAGGTGCGCGGCTTCCTCGATGATGAACTCGCAGGGCACTGACCATGGAAGGGGCGCCTGCGCCGCACGTCGATCTTTGGATTGCAGTTGCGATTATCATCGTTTGCATTGTCCTGTCGGCATTTTTCTCCGGCTCTGAGACGGCGCTCACCGCTGCGTCGCGGGCGCGACTTTACGGGCTTGAGAAAAACGGCGACCCGGGCGCCCGCGCCGCCAACAAACTGATCAATGATCGTGCGCGTTTCATCGGTGCCGTGCTGTTGGGCAATACGGTTGCCAACATTGGCGGGTCGGCCTTCACCACAAGCCTGATGACGGACCTTTTTGGAGATCGCGGCGTTCTTTACGCCACCGGCATGATGACGTTTCTGCTGCTGGTCTTCGCAGAGGTCCTGCCAAAATCCATCGCGATCAATTATCCCGATCAGGTCGCGCTGGTTGTCGCGCGTCCCGTGCGCGCCTTCGTTGTTCTCTTCAGCCCAATCCTGATTGCAGTCGATGCCATTGTGGTGGGTGTGCTGCGGCTCCTGGGTCTGAAGGCGGGCGACCATTCCTCGCTCCTCACCGGTCATGAAGAGCTGCGCTCGGCCGTCGACCTGTTGCACAAGGAGGGCAACGTCGAGCGCAACGATCGCGATATGTTTGGTGGCCTTCTGGGGCTGGTGGAACTGACCGTCGAGGACGTGATGGTCCACCGCATCCGCATGCGCACGATTGACGCCGACTTGCCGCCGCAGGACATGGTGCGCGAAGTTCTGGCATCGCCCTACACGCGCCTGCCGCTGTGGCGCAACGAGCCTGACAACATTGTGGCTGTGCTGCATGCCAAGGATCTGTTGCGCGCGCTGGATGCTGCCAACGGCGACGCGACCAAGCTCGAAGTGCCGACCATTGCCCATGAGCCATGGTTCGTGCCAACCACCACGCCGCTCAAGGATCAGCTGCAGGAATTCCTGAAACGCAAGACGCACTTTGCGCTCGTTGTCGATGAATATGGCGTCGTGATGGGGCTTGTGACGCTGGAAGATATTCTCGAAGAGATCGTCGGCGACATCAAGGACGAACACGATTCCGTCATTCAGGGCATGCGGCAGAACGCCGATGGCTCCGTCACGCTTGATGGCTCACTGCCAATTCGCGACATCAATCGCGCCATGGACTGGTCACTGTCGGACGAAGAGGCCACCACCATTGCTGGACTTGTGATTCACGAAGCCCAGCAAATTCCTGAAACCGGGCAGGTTTTTTCGTTCCAGGGGTTTCGCTTTGAAATCCTGCGCAAGGCGCGCAACCGCATCACGCTGCTGCGCATGACACCTGTGAAGCCCAATTACGAAGACGACAGCGGCTGATCTTCTCCGCCGCTGTCGCTCTGATGGTCTCACCGACCATACATCGAATTCGACGCAGTCGACGGGTTGTAGCTTGCCGTCGGGCCGCGAAACGCCTGTGGCGGCAGGCCCGAATTCAAGCTGTTGGATCGATAGGCCGGGGCCGACAATTG
>CAIZGQ010000151.1 GCA_903932565.1 uncultured Hyphomicrobiales bacterium | reverse complement strand
CACTCCAAGGCAGCCGTCGGCGGCGTGGCAGCGGCAGCGATTGGCGACCCGGCGGTATTTGTCTCGGTCGATGCCATGCACCAAGGCCCGCAGGGTGGCGGTCCAGTGATCGCCATTGTGGATGCGGGCGCCTGAGTTTTCAGGCTTGAAACGCGCTGCGGCAAAGCCCCGCCGCAGCGTCGATTGCGGGTCTGATGGCCTGCGACTTGCTACCAAAAGCGTGACCAGGCGCAGATGCGCCAAACCGGAGTTTCACCCATGAAGTTGAAAGCGTTCGCAACGGCTGCCCTGATTGCTGCCACCAGCCTGACAGGGCTGACCCTTTCGACCAGCGCCATGGCGCAGATGAAAGTGCGCGTCGGTGCCAATCCGGTTGCAGCCTCTCTGCCGCTCTATGTCGGCATCAAGATGGGGTATTTCAAAGATGCCGGTCTTGAACTCGAGACCACGCCGATCATCGGGCCCCCGGCCAATCTGGCAGCGCTGATCTCCAACCAGATCGACGTCAGCACCAATGTGACGACGATTGATGCCGCCAATGCGCATCTGAAAAAGCCCGGCACGTCGATGTTCATTGCGATCAATTCGCAGAACAAGACCTACCAGATGGAACAATTCGTGGTTCGCAAGGACCTCGATGTGAAGACGCTGGCTGATCTCAAGGGCAAGAAGATCGCGACGACCCCCGGCCCCGGCAACGTGGTCATGGCCAAGGCCGTTCTGAAAGCCGCAGGTCTGAAGGAGGGCGATTACACGCTCGACCAGCTTGATCTGTCGCAGCATGCCAATTCCATCACAGCCGGCACGTTTGATGCCGTCTACACGCTGGAGCCGTTTGGCACGATCATCCGCAAGTCGGGCGCTGGCCGCACGATCGAGGCGGGCCTGATTGCCCATTACGTGCTGGGCGATCCGGACGCCAACGGCTGGATCGCTGGCACCGCCATGACCATGGACTTTATCAAAGCGAGCCCGGATGCCGCCAAGAAGTTTGCTTTGGCCTGGGGCAAGTCGATTGAATATATCAAGGCCAACACGGTCGAAGCCCGCAAGATGATGGTGGGCAATATCGCCATTGCGCCGGATGTCGCCGAAATCGTACCGCTGGTGAAGTTCGTGATGGTGTCCGATCTGACGCCCAAGGACGTGGCTGACTTCCAGAAGTTCATCGACTTCTCGTCCGATAACGGCATCCTGTCGTCCAAGGTCGATGTCTCGACCATGTTGCAGAAGTTCTGAGGATGAGCGCACAGGCAGCCAGCGTCAGCGCACCTGCGAACCTGGATGCAGGGCAAGCACCTGCATCCTCTCCCGCGTTGCGCCAGGGTGCCGCGTGCGACCCGGGACCGGCTGGCGCGCCGCCGCCGCACATCACCGTGCGCGGCCTGTCGAAAACGTTCAAGGGCGCTGCAATCTATTCGAAGTTTGACCTCGATGTGCCGCGCGGCAAGTTTGTCTCGATCTTCGGCCCCAATGGCTGCGGCAAGTCCACCTTGATCAACATGATCTCCGGCCTGATCCCGATGGATCAGGGCGAGGTTTTGTTTGATGGAAAAACCCTGGCGCAAACGCGCATCGGGTATGTGTTTCAGAATTATCGCGAAGCGCTGTTTCCGTGGATGAGCGCGTTCGCGAATATCGAATATGCCTTGAAGCTGCGGAAAGTT
>CAIZGQ010000150.1 GCA_903932565.1 uncultured Hyphomicrobiales bacterium | reverse complement strand
TCAGAGGCCGGAAAACGGGGTGCTGCTGCTAAGGCGCTGAAAAACAACGAAATCACTCCGACCTTAGCTAAAGCTGAGCATAAGCAACCAGAACCAGAACCAGAACCATATAAAGATACTGTCGGATTTAGCGCTCTGTGGGGCGCAGCCTCCGACCCGATGCGCAGGCGATCTAGCAAGAAAAAGGCTGAAGCAGCTTTCCGGGTGGTCTGCACCCGTACCAATCCAGAAACCGTCCTGAATGCTCTTTCTGGGTATCTCCAGAACGATGAAGATGTGAAGCGCGGCATGGGACAACCCGGCCTTGATCGCTGGCTGCGTGATGGCCGATGGGAGGCATGGGCCAATCAGACCCGGCCTGCTGAGCGCACCGAAGACCAGTGGCGAGCGATTGTCGCCCTGCACAACCAGACCGGACGCTGGGGCGATGAACTTGGGCCACGCCCTGGTGAGCCCGGCTGCATGGTTCCCCCCAGCTTGCTGATCGAGAGAGTTGCGTGATGGCTGATGGATTCCTTGTGCCCAGCTTGCTGAACCTTCAGGCCGAACAGGGTGTGATCGGCGGGCTGATGTTCTCCGGGGATTTGATTGACCGGATTGGACCACTGCGGGCTGAGCATTTCTCCGAGCCGGTCTACGGCGCGATTTTCGAACGCGCCACGGGTTTGATTCGGCAGGGTCGGTCTGCTGATCCGGTCATCCTCAATTCGGCCATGGCGGCGGATGCTCGCCTTGAGCAGATCGGCGGGCTGGATCACCTGTCCGACCTGATGGGTGCGGCACCTCCGGTGTTTGTGGCGGGTGATTACGCGAAGACGGTGGTTGACCTCGCCCTGCGGCGAGCGGTGATCGAACAGGCTCGCGCCCTGCAAGACATGGCGAATTTCGACCACGACCGCCCAGCCGATGAGATTGCGGCACTGGGGGAGCGGATGCTTTCGGAGGCGGTGGACGGTGCGGCTCAGGCCCCGTCGTTGCTAACGGGTGGTGACGCCATTGCGGAGGCCTTGGAACACGCGGAGCAGTTTGGATCAACCCCGGAGTTTGTGTCTGGTCTGGTGGACCTTGACCGGATGCTGAGCGGCTTTCAGCGGGGTGAGTTGACCATTCTTGCCGGTCGCCCCGGCATGGGCAAGAGCATCGTGGGTCTGGCCATAGCGGTGAACAATGCACTTCGCGGTGTGGGGTGTTCCTACTTCTCGCTGGAAATGTCTGCGCGGTCTCTGGGCCTGCGTCTGGCCTGTGACTTGTCTTACCGGCGGGGTGGATTTGGGCGTCAGTCATGGGGTCCGACCCTCAAGCGTTTGGCTACCAATGAATGCCACCCGGAAGAGCTTGCGGCGGTGCGTGAGGCGCAAAAGAAGGTTTCCGCCTCTCCTCTGCGGATCGACACCCGCGCGGGCCTGACACTTGCCCAGATTGAACTAAGCCTGCGGCGTCAGTTTCGGGAATGGCGGGCGCGGGGCGTGACGCCAGGGCCTGTGGTGATTGACCACCTAGGCCTTGTGCGCCCGGATCGTGACCGCAAGGGCTCGAAGTACGCTGAGACGGCTGACGTGTCCCGTGGTCTGGCTGAGATGGCCAAGCGCCTCAACGTACCAGCGATTGCGCTCTGCCAGCTTAACCGCAGCGTCGAGAGCCGGGACGACAAGCGCCCGCAGTTGTCTGACTTGCGAGAGGCGGGCCAGCTAGAAGAAGACGCGCGCATGGTCATGCTGCTGCATCGACCGGCCTATTATTTTAAAGCCCCGCCGAAAGAGACCTTCGAACAGGAAGCTGAACGCCTCACGACCGAGGCCAAGGAGCGGAACCTGTTGCGGGTCATCGTCGCCAAGAACTCAAACGGCCCAGTCGGAGAAGCGGAGGCGTTTGTTGACGTTAGCCGCTCTGTCGTCAGGGACAGGGACGCACAGCCATGAACAAGCCGGTCACGCCGCAAAGCATCGAGGCCGATCAATTCCGCCGGGTGGGTGAATTATCAGTCGTCACCGCATTGGCGAAGTCAAAGACCGTTGAAGAGGCAAACGCAATCCTGAAGGGGCAACGCAATGGACGCGCATGATTGGACAATCGTTGGAGCGACTACGTTTGGTTGGCTTGTTCTTCAGGTCATCGTCGGCAGCATCATTGGCGCCATGATTGACCGCATGGGTGATGGGGAATGAGCAAGTTTGGCACGTCGCAACATTGCTGGACGAAATACGAAACAGAACAAATTCTTGAACGCTATCCATCCGAGGGCGCAACTCTGCTAGCCGCGCAATTCGGAGTGACGGCCAATGCTCTTCGCGTCAAGGCCCAGCGTCTTGGTGTTGCATATCGGACAGATGCCAGAAACTACGGGATCAAGCCGCCGCCTCCGTCTGACGAAATCAAACACGCTTGGGGCATGCGTTCAGGATGCCGTCTTGCGCCTGTCCCGCCAGAAATCGAAGCCGCCGCCATTGCAACATTCCTCGCCACGAAAGAGGTGACGCAATGTCCTCCGAGATACGCGGCAGGCGGTGAAGGCATTCAGCATATCGGGTTCAAGCAGGGCACTAACAGAGGGGCTAGAAAGCTGTGAGATGGGGCCACACCTGTTCAGACGGTACAACAGCCTTGGTCCGTATTGGCTATGACTGCGCCAAGTGTGGGGAGGCATATCCCGTTGCCCTGACCGCAGGCTTCGAGACGCCAAACCTGCGTCTGCTGAAGGAGCGCGCTCAACTTGAAAAGCCACGTGCCAGCATCAGCGCAAGGGCTGGGGATGTGATTGATCTATGTCGGAGGGCGGGGCTGTGATCGGGTTTGCAAGGCTTGGCCCGCCTCGGGCAATTCCGTGGGTTTGTAAATGTGGTGAAGAAGTCACCGCTCGTTATTTGCCTTGCAAATGTGGTGAGCATTGGTCAGTCGCCAAACAGCAACCAATGCCAGATCGCTATGAACGATATTTCGCAAGTCGTCGTCGCCACTTAGAAGCCCGCGCGTCGTTGATTGGGTTTGGTCAGGAGTGCGATACATGACTGACGTGGAAATTCGTGCAAAAGCCTGCGAGCTGGCCGCTAATGCCCTTGGGCCGGAACTGAATAGCACAAACGGCGCAAGACTTATGGCTTTGTGTGTGTTTTTTGAATTGTACATCCGAGAAGGATCGGACGAAACAGAACGCAAGATGCATTTGATGGCTCCGCGCAAAGTGAAAAGCCTTAGTGTTATTGCGGGTGGCAACCTGAAAGGTGCGTCATGACTGAACACTACTCAGACTGTGCAACCAACAACGACCCAGCCATGGAGCCGGGAGAGTGTGATTGTGGAGGCTATCCCCTGACGTGGTTTCACACCCCGCAAGCTGCCTATGAGTTCCAGCGCCAGATATGGCGGCACATGATGGGACTGCCGCAACGCACCATCTACCGCAACAAGGTAAGACCACGCGGCCAGGGTGAGACTAACCGCAACAGTGATACCGACGACATCGAGCAACTGTGGGAGGTTTTATGAACGCGAACGCCTTCACCCGCTGGTCAATCACAGAAGAGATAGAACTTCTCAACTGTGGCAATCACATCGAAATAAGGGCCTATGCAGAAACGCGGGGCCGTCCATACACTGCATGTCTGACCAAACGCTCCGCACTCCTCAATGGACGCAAGGACAAGACCGGCTGGCAGAAGATGCAGGACGAGCCCATTACCGGCATTGATCAGCATCCGCAACGGTCTGAGGCATGGCGCAAGGCTGATGAGGCGTTCGTAGCAGCATTGAAGGCGGAAGCGATCCGGCTGGGTCTGGTCAAGGTTGTGATGGCATGACCGATCCTAAAATAGGCGAAGATAGGCTTGAGGCAAACGTCGGGAACCGGGGTAAGGGTCGCCCGCCTGGTGCCGCAAACAAGTCCACCACTGAGGTCAAGAAGGCGCTGCAAGAGGCGTTTGAACGCCGTGGAGGTGTCGACGCCCTGCTGACGTTTGCCGATGAGAATCCACGCGACTTCTACGCCATGTGGGTCAAGCTGCTGCCGACAGAGGTTAAGGCGCAATTCACCGGGGAGATGACATTCCGCGAGGCGCTACGTCAGCGCCATGTGCTTGATGCTGAGAAGTCCAAGTGATTTCTGCGGAAGCTCGGCAACTGCAAACCTACAAGGAAGATCCGATCCGATTCGTGCGCGAGCAATTCGGCGTTGAGCCTGACGATTGGCAGAAAGACGTTCTCGGCAAATTCCCCCATTCCAAGCGCCAGGCGCTTCTCGCGTCCAAGGGCGTTGGCAAGACGGCTGTATTGGCATGGCTGTGCTGGAACTATTTGGCCACTCGCCTCGACTGCAAGATAGCGGCAACGTCCATCACGTCTGACAATCTGCGCGATGGCCTCTGGACGGAAATGGCCTATTGGCAGAACAAGTCACCATTCCTGAAGGCTGCGTTTGATTGGAACAAGGAGCGCATTACAAGCAAGGAAAGTCCGTCAACCCATTGGATGAGTGCCAGGGCATGGCCCAAAGCTGCTGACGCAGGCCGTCAGGCGGACACTCTGGCGGGCCTTCACGCTGATTACCTGCTGTTCGTACTGGATGAGGTTGGGGGCATTCCTGACGCGGTTATGGCGGCTGCTGAGGCTGGTCTGGCATCGGGCATTGAAAGCCACATCGTGATGGCGGGAAACCCGACCATGCTTGAAGGGCCGCTGTATCGCGCCGCGACCCGTGAACGGGCGTTGTGGGACGTAACCAGCATTAACGCGGACCCTGATAATCCTAAGCGGTCCAAGCGTGTGTCTGAGGTCTGGGCACGCGAACAAATCGACAAATACGGACGCGACAATCCATGGGTTCTGGTCAACGTGTTCGGCCAATTCCCGCCAAGCTCTCTCAATGCCCTCCTCGGCATCGGTGAGGTTGAAGAGGCAATGAAGCGGCGACACGCTGCCGGGGCTTATGAACATGCTGCGCGCATTGTGGGTGTGGACGTGGCACGCCAGGGCGATGACAAGACCGTCATTGCACGCCGTCAGGGTCTGATCACGCTGCCATTCGTCACGCTGCGCAATGAAGACAGCCATCAGGTCGCGGGCCGGGTGGCTCTGGAATATGACGAATGGGAAGCGGATAGCATCCAGATCGACGCCACCGGAGGCTATGGCTGGGGTGTGATTGATGCGCTGCGTTCCATGAATCGCAAGGCTGTGGCTGTGGAGTTCAGCGGCTCGCCCCTCAACGCGGGCTTTCTGAACAAGCGGGCGGAGATTTGGTGGCAGATGGCGCAATGGGTGAAGGAAGGCGGGGCCTTGCCTGACGACCCGGAGCTTGCATCTGAACTGACGACGGTGACGTACAGCTTTAAGGGCGACAAGATTCAGATCGAGTCCAAGGACCAGATCAAGGAACGCTTGGGCCGCTCGCCTGACTTGGCTGATGCGCTGGCCATTACGTTCGCCCAACCCGTCGCCCCTCGCACTGTGCGCGACATATCCCAGGTGAGCCGATACAAGCGCGGTCGGTCCACCAGTGGCTGGGCTGCATGATTGACGAACGCAATTGGCTGGCACGGCATGAACACAAATACACGATCCGCCAGATGCTGAACACCGCGCCCCGAATACATCTGCTGCGAAGGCTGGACGTTCTGCGCTGGGCCATCTGCAACGACCGGGCGTCTGCCAGACAAAGGGTTATCCACATTCGCACTGAGCGCAGGCTGTTGCAGTCAAGCGGATGGGCGTGGCCGAAATAACCCCACATTAAGGGCCTATACACTCCACGAACACCACCCATAGTGGGGACATTCTATTGCTTCGGAGTGTTCCGTGTCCGATCTTCCCCCCACTGAAGTAGATGCGGTCTCCGAGTCCTCGCCGGTTGTCCCTCCCCCGGCTGAGATGACTACCGCCCCCGCTGATGTCGCCATTCCAGCGGGGGCGGGCCTTTCCTTCTATGAACTCACCGCTCTGGACCAGATCGGCACGGCCGCGCGTGAGAACAACGAATCCGGGTCGTTCCGTGATTACTCCGGGCGACTATGGGAAATCATGCCCGACGTGATTGAGAGTCACGCCGTGGTTCTGGTGCGTATGACGCAGGGCGCAACTGTGAAGGTTCGCTCAATTTCAACCGTTGTCTACTCGCCGGGACTGCTGGCGGCGACCTTTTCAAACATGATGGAGAACTGACCGATGGCTAAGACCGTAATGAAGATCAAGTCGTACAAGGCTGGCGTGATGAAGGGCGGCGCGGCGCCGGGTCCGGTGGCTGCCACCGTCATCAAGGCCAAGAAGCAAGGCCCCGGCGCTGGCAAGTCGTCCAAGGGCGGCAACGGCGGCTGATCCTTGACCAACGAATTTCGCATCATGGTTCTCGACTGCCTCGAACGCGACGAGCCTTACGTGCTCTGGCGGGTTGAGGTGGTCGAGGGCGTTGGTAACAGGCTTCGATGCGTTGCGCGGTTCGCGAACGGTTCCACTCACAGCATTCAGACGAAGGTCGGTGTTGAGGGCTCGGAAGCGGTCGCGGACCGTCTGCGCATTGGGCTGATGAACTGGCACACCGGAAAACGCGCCAATGCAAGTTGATGACGACCAGACCTACGGTGACGATGACGAATCCACGGAGTTGCTGGAGACGTTTGGCACGTGGGAACGTCTGGTCGACGGTCATTATGGTTTGTGGGAAGACGAAACCCGCGATTGCTACGACATGGTTGCCGGTGAGCAATGGGCGACCGACGACAAGCTGGCCATGGAAGACGCTGGCAAGGTTCCGGTGACGTTTAACCGGATTGCGCCGAACCTTGACGCTGTATGTGGTGTTGAGATCGAAAACCGCCAGAAGGTGACTTACGAGCCTCGCCAGGTCGGGGCGTCTGCGCAGAATGAATTGCTGTCGGCGGCTGCGGATTGGGTGCGTGACGAGTGCGACGCAGAGCATGAAGAGTCCGACGCGTTCCGTGATGCGCTCATCTGCGGCGTGGGCGTCATTGAGACGCGTATGTCCTACGATGAAGAGCTGGCTGGCCAGATCATCATTGAGCGTGTGGACCCGCTTGAAGTGCGCTTTGATCCGTCTGCGCGCAAGACCAACTATGCGGACGCGCGCTACATCCGCCGCAAGAAGCCTTACTCGTCGATTGAGTTTGAAGAGCTGTTTCCTGGTGAAGACGGCGAGGGCTTTCCCGAGGGTGGCAAACGTAAGCCTGTCATCGTGCAGCCCAAGCTTCGTTACACGCATGGTTCCGAACAGGAAGGCGATGATGATACGGTGTGGGTCACTGAGTGGCAGTGGTTCGATACCACGCCGATCTACCGCATCAGCCATCCCGACACTCAGGAAGAGCGTCTGGTTGACCAGAAGACCTTCGAACAGCTTCAGGAACTAGCTGAGAACGAGGGCGTAACGCTGGACTACATCGTGCAGCGCCAACGGCGGTATCGGCGCGCGTTTGTGGCCAATGGTGAGATTCTTGACCTTCAAGACATTGAGGTGGGGGCTTTTACCTATACGGCCATCACGGGCAAGCGGGATCGCAACAAAGGCACGTTCTACGGTCTGGTGCGCCCGATGCTGGACCCGCAACGGTTCTCGAACAAGCTGTTCAGCCAGATTCTGCACATGGTCAACGTCAACGCCAAGGGCGGGCTCATGGGCGAGGTTGATGCGTTCGAGGATATTCGCGACGCGGAGGCTACGTGGTCCGACCCTGCGGCGTTTACCAAGCTGGCACCGGGCGGCATGGCCAAGGTGAAGGAGAAGACGCCTCCATCCTATCCACAGTCCATGGATCGGCTGATGGAAGTGTCTGTGACAGCCATCCGTGACACGACCGGCATCAATCAGGAAATGCTGGGCCTTGCGGGCCGCGATCAGCCTGGGGTGTTGGAAGCGCAACGCAAGAAGCAGGCTTACAGCATCCTGTCGGCGTTTTTCGACGCGGCTCGGCGGTACAGGAAGATTCAAGGTCGCATCTTGCTGGACTTCATGCGCAAGTTTCTGCCGCCTGACACGCTGGTGCGCATCATCAATGATGATGGCTCGCCCATGTATCAGCAGATCGGGCAGGCGTTTGATGCGCAGTCCGACAAGTTCAATGTGATCGTGGACGACACGCCAGCTGGACCTAATCAAAAGTCCATCGTGTTTCAGATGATTACGCAGCTCATGCCGCTGCTTCAGAACGCCAACCTTGGGCCTGACGTGTGGGCTGAACTG
>CAIZGQ010000149.1 GCA_903932565.1 uncultured Hyphomicrobiales bacterium | reverse complement strand
TTGCGCAACAAGGATGTGATCCCGCGCAGGCACGTCGATGTCGTAGGCAGCATCGCCGCCGCCAGTCGAGCGCATATCCTTCGTGTCGAAGGGATCTTTGAACGAAAAACACACGCCATACAAAGGCATCTTTTCAAGATCGGGATTTTTGCCCCATGTGGCATCCATCTCTGCGGCGATCTCCAGCGCATCGGGCAGGCGCCGGAAATGGTCTGCAGCGGCCGGCGCACCGGGCGGCAATGGACCCTTTGAAGGATGGCGGTCAAAGTCGCCTTTAAACGTCACGGAGCGCTCGCCCCGAATGTTGATGGTGGCCAATGCATTGACCTGGCCCGCGTTGGGAACGCCCACAATCATGCCGAATTGTTGCATCACCTCCGGGTCAGACGCTGTTGCTTCCATCCGGCCATATTCAAGCGGCGGGCCCTTATATTTGTCGAGGTCAGGCAAAACGGAACTTGCTGCGATGGTCTGTGTTGGATACGAGAGCTCGACCCCACCACGCACCACACCTTTTACAGCCGCCACCTCTGCGCCATCAGCAGTGATCAATTGGCTTGCAACACCGTTGAAAGCACGGATCCGCTTGATGTAGTGGCGCACCACATCCACCACCGTCACATCACCAGCCTGGATCGCAGCGTGCAGCGACGCGATAGTCGCTTCCTCAAGCTGAAAATTTTTCACGTGACTGTCTCCTGTGGTCCTATTGTCATGTCATCCGGGCCGGCCGATCCAGACATGCAAGATTTGTGACTTTCGCGGCGAACCAACTCATTTTGTCTCCGCGTCTGCAGCCAAGTGTGTTGGGACGACCAGATGTTTTGCGCAACTTGATAAAAACACTATAATTGTTCCCATGAAACGCCCAAACTTCCTCGTCTTCGTCACCGATCAGCATCGCGCCGATTACCTTGGCTGCGCGGGTCATCCCATCGTCAAGACTCCGCACATCGATGCGCTGGCAGCGCGCGGAACGCGTTTCACCAATTTCCATGTTGCCACGCCCGTGTGCATGCCCAATCGCGCATCCTTGCTGACCGGGCGATACCCCTCTGTGCATGGACTTCGCTACAACGGCTGCGATCTCTCCTATGATGCGAGCACGTTTGTCGACGTGTTGCGCGCGGGCGGATATCGCACCGCGCTGATCGGCAAGAGCCACGTGCAGCCGATGACAGATATGACAGCCGAACAGCGGGTCGACCCCAATTCCATTGGGCCAATTCCGGAAGCCTGGCGCGGCGACGATGCCGATTATGATCAGGAAACGCCGGAGCGATATCGCGGCACGGAACGCACCCAGATCCATACGCCCTATTACGGGTATGACCACGTCGACATGGTGACGGGCCATGGCCAGAATTGCGATGGGCATTATGCCCAATGGTTACGGGCGCAATCACCCGACGCGGAGGCCTGGCGCGATCCCAAAAACCAATTGCCCCATGACTACACCTGCCCGCAGGCGGTCCGCACACCCATCCCGGAAAACCTCTATCCAACGGCCTATATTCGGGATCGCGCAGTCGATTATCTGACCTCCATGCCAAAGGACGATCAGCCGTTCTTTGCCTTTGTTTCGTTTCCAGATCCGCATCACCCGTTCACGCCACCCGGCAAATATTGGGACATGTACGATCCCGCAGATTTTTCCGTGCCGCTACCTTATGAAGCGCATCAAAATCCGCCGCCGCCCCTGCGCTGGTTGCACGAGCGGTGGGATCAAGGCCTGCGTGTTTCTGGCGGGCAGGAAGCCTTCATGGCAAGCGAGGCTGAACTTAAAGAAGCCATGGCACTGTCCTGCGGCATGATCACGATGATTGATGATTGCATCGGCGACGTGATGCAGGCGCTGCAAAATTCCGGCCGGGCCGACGATACAATTGTGATTTTTACGTCAGACCATGGCGATTATCTGGGTGATTTTAATTTGCTGCTGAAGGGCGCGCTTATGCTGCGCTCCATCAACAATGTGGCGATGATCTGGTGTGATCCCAAAAGCCGTTACGCACCCGTGTCAGACGCCCTGACCTCGACGCTTGATTTTGCGCCCACCATCATCGAGCGCGCGGGACTGAAACCTTATTTCGGCATTCAAGGTCAAAGCCTGCTTGGCCTCATGAGCGGTTCGCGTGCGGCCCGCGCGAGTCTGATGATCGAGCATCAGGACAACATGACCCGCATGGGTTTCGCCCAGCCTTGCATGGCACGAACATTGGTCACAGCCACGTACCGTTTAACGCTGTATCAGGGCGAAAGCTGGGGCGAATTGTATGATCTGGCGAAAGACCCCCATGAGACATTCAATCTCTGGGACGAAGCCGCGTATGTGGAAACAAGATTGCGCCTGACTGAGGAATTGACCCAGAGCATGATGGACGCGGTGGACCAATCACCTCGGGCGCGACGTCGCGCCTGAGGCTCTATTTTCCGCGCGGACTTTTTGGGAGCCTGTTGCGGCACGTCTCAGACGTTTACAATTCGTGCTGACGCAACGGGCGGTTCTTGAAGCTCATCAAGGGTGGCGTCTTGAAGCGGCGTAACGCATCACCTTGCGCTGTCTCACCTGTGCCTATCGGCCGGTCACCGGCCACCGTCACACGTTCCATCAGACGGCGCTGGGGATAGTAATCATGCACCGCGGCGTGCTGCGTCGAGCGATTGTCCCAGAAGACAACCATGTTCGGCTCCCAGCGATGCCGATATTGAATCTCGAGCATCGCAGTCAAACGATACAGGCGATCCAGAATCATCCGACTTTCCGTTTCATCCATGCCCTTGATGTGGAGCGTGAATTGCGGATTGACGAAGATCGCCTTCTTGCCCGTGATCGGATGGACTCGCAGCACCGGGTGCGTGACCGGCGGAAACTTCTCTTCATAAGCCTTGAGTTTCTTCCATCCCTCGGGCGTGTGCGGAAACAGCCCCTTGAACGGAATGAAATCATGCACCGCTTCAAGTCCGGACAGGAAGCTCTGCATCTTATCTGAGAGTGACTCATAAGCCGACGTCATGCTGGTGAAACATGTGTCACCACCAATTTCGGGAATGATCTTGGAGCAGAGAATTGTGCCCATGGGCGGGCACTCCCGGAACGTTTCATCGGTGTGCCAGATATCGGTCGGCGGCGGTGGATTGCCTTCCTTGTTGTCATAGACAATCAGCTCGGGTGCATCGGCCGCACTGGTCGAAAACGGATGCACCGAAAGCGGACCGAAATAGCGCCCGAAGCGCTTTAAATCCTCCGAGGAGATCGTCTGATTTGGAAAGACGAGAACTTCGTGCTCTGCGTGGGCCTGCTTCAGACCCTCGACTGTGGCCGCATCCAGCGGCTGGCGAAGGTCAACGCCCGTCACCTCTGCGCCAAGGAAGCGCCCGACGCGTCGCACCTGAATGACGTTCGACGAAGCGCTCTGCGTGCGCTCTTTTTCGCTGATCATATGATCCTCCCGGATATCGATTGTTTTATTCCCTAATATCGCGCCGTTCGATTGAGTTCGCAACGACAAAGTCGTCCCCTGGTGATCTGGACACTGGCATAGCTTGAAACGGCAACGGCGGCGGGAGCCCTGCAACAACCACACGTTTGAGTGATCACCTGTCGAATCAAGATTGCCAGCGCCAACAATGTGCTAGGACGCCCCTGAGTTCAGGAGCCCCGGATGATTTCCCGCAGACACATGTTGCCCATGTTCGCCGCCTTGCCGCTTGTTGCGGCTGGCCATGCCAGCGCGCAAGGCTACGGACAGACCTATGCCCTGCGCACCGATGCTGGCGACGTCATCCCGAATTTCCGGATTCCGTCTACGCTCGATCCTGCGCTGCTGCGCGGCATTATCCATGTGGGCAGCGCGTCGCCGGATGTGACGATCTACGAGTTCTTTGATTATCAATGCCCCTATTGCAGGTCCTCGGCATCGGACCTGGACGCGCTGCTGCAATCTGAGTCCAGTGTTCGCCTGGCGCTCGTCAACAACCCAATTCTGACCCTGGGATCGATGCAGGCTGCAAAAGTGCAGCAGGCCACGCTGAAGCTCCATGGTGATGCCAAAGCTTATGAGCTGCACAGGCGACTTCTGGCCGAGAAGGGCCAGATTACCGGCATCCGTGCGCTCGATATCGCCAAGGAGCTGGGGCTTGATCCTGATGCGCTATCACCTGAAGCCGATAGCCCCAAGATTGCGGACGTCATGATCAGTCAGATCAAACTGGCCGCCAACCTTGGCCTTGTGGCAACGCCATCTTTTGTTATTGATGGGGTTGGCATGCTTGGCTGGCCGGGATCAAAAACCATTCGCAGCATTGTTGCCTCGGTCAAGACCTGTGACCGCCCGGTTTGCTCGCCCGCCAAACCGCGCGCACAAACCAAGAAGATTTGATCAGGCTGCCGTGATGGGGTGCGCGAGGCGCTTGCGAAACGCGCCCGTCAGCAACAGCGTGCCAATGGCAAAGATGATCGGTGGGAAGGCAACATAATTGACATAGGACCATCCGAAGTTTGCCAAAATTTGGCCGGATGAAAATGATGTCAACGCCATGCTGCCAAACACCAGAAAGTCATTGAAGGACTGTACCCGGCTACTTTCTTCGGGCCGATGCAATTCCACCACCATGGCGGATGCACCGACAAAGCCAAAGTTCCAACCAACGCCAAGCAGAATGAGCGCCGTCCAGAAATGAAATTCTGTGATGCCGGACAGGCCGACAAACGCCGCGCAGGCCATCAACATCATGCCCGTTGTGACGATGGCTGGAGCGCCGAAGCGCTTGATGAACCCGCCAGTCCAGAAGCTCGGCAAATACATGCCAACGACGTGCCATTGAATGCCCCAATTGGCCGACTCGATGGAGAGGCCGCACATCTTCATGGCAAGCGGCGCAGACGTCATCATCAGGTTCATCAGCGCATAACTGATAGTGCCGCTCAGAACAGCGGCAATGAATTTCGGCTGGCGTGAAATTTCCGAAAGCGATCGCCCGCCCGCATGGGACTTGGCTGAGGGCTTGGGCAAATGCGTGCCAGCCAAAACCGCCATCGCGACAAGTGCAACCACGCTCTGCACCAAGAAGCTCACCATGAACATGTAGGGCAGCCACATGTTCATCGTCAGGTTGACCATCTGCGGTCCGAGCACCCCGGCAAACACGCCGCCCGCCATGACCCACGACAAGGCTTTTGGCCGGAATGAAATAATCGCCGTGTCGGTGGCAGCAAATCGAAACGTCTGCGCAACGGCTTGATAAAATCCACCAATGAACGTCGCGACGCAGAAGAGTGGAAACGACCCCAGATAAATTGCCAGAGCGGCAACAAGGCCGACGATGGCGCCGCAGCCTGTGCCCAGCGTGAACACACTATTGCGTCCATAGTGCCGTGCGATCCATCCGGCGGGCAAAGTCGCCAGCGCCGTGCCAACAACGAAGAAGGACACCGGCAGCGTTGCCAGCCCGGCACGGGGCGCCAGCACAGAGCCAACGATCGCGCCGGTTGTGATGATGACGGTGGAATTGGCCCCGGCAAGCGCCTGTGCGGCCGCCAGCAGGCGCACATTGCGACGCGCCGTCAAATTCTGGTCATCAACAACAGTCTCAATCTGACCCATCACGCACGCACCCGCCCTTTTCAAATTCGCTTAACGCACATCACGTCATGGATGCAAATCGTGCCGTCGGCCAGGGACGTTATCCACCCGCGAACAATCTGTATGAACTCCGATCATACATTTTGAGATTGTAGAGAAATCGATAGTCGCAAATTTTATATTGTTTTCTCAGGCTTTTAATACATCGCGATTGAGTCGCTCCAATTCCTCACCATAGCGGCGCAGCGCATGGGCTTCTGTCAGAATACCAATCGGAAAGCGGTTCTCGACCGAGTCGATGACGACCAGCGTGTCCATTTCAGACCGCTCAAACAAACGCAGCGCGTCACGGACATTGCTGTTGGCCGGGAGACAGACGTCCTGCATCTGCAATATGTTTTTGAGGCTCGCGTCAGCGGTCTCGTTGTCGATGCTATGCAGATCAACCACAGGAAGGCCCCCGCAATAGCGGCCGGACTCATCGACAATCACAATGAGCTTGGCCGAGCCAATGGGGAACGCCTTGCGCAGGTTGGCAAGCGGCGTGTCCTTCAAAGCGGTGCGGATATCCTTCGACATCAGGCGCGCGAGCGTCATGTCCTTGACCCAACCCACGTCATGCGGGCCGCGCAGGCTTTCGCCCCGCAAATGAAAGCGCCAGGTTGCAAAGCTGTAGCCAAACAGGTCCCGTACGATGAGGGCTGAAATGGCAGACGCCACAAAAGCAGCAATCGTCATGGAGAAATCGCCAGTGACCTCAAGGGCCAGAACGCTCATGGCAACTGGCGCGCCGATGACGCCTGTGCCGAGCGCTGCCATGCCCGCGATGGCCGCCATCGTTGCGTCAAAATGCACGCCGGTCAGCGCTTCAAGTCCCTGCGCGTAAATCCGACCGACCAGGCTTCCCAACAACAGTGAGGCGAAAAATAAACCGCCGCGAAAGCCGGACCCCAACGAGATTGCGGACGCAAGCGCCTTGATCACAAGCGCACTCACAAGAATCGCAAGCGGCGCTGCGGTGACGAGTGTCAGCTTCAAGGCGCCATGGCCAGACCCCAACGCAATGGGAGACAGGATGGCAAGACCTGCAACACAAAGCCCACCAAGCAAGGGCCTTAAGAACACGGGCAGCTTTGAAAATTTCAGTCCGCGTTCGGCCTGCGCAACCGCAAGCATGATCAGAATGCTGAATGCCGCACAAAGCACGCCGATCGCCACCACATGGGCGAATTGCAGACCGGACACAGATTGAAGATGATCGACGATGACATGTTCATTGTCGTTCGACACAAAATCGGCGACAGAGCTTGCAACAATCGCGCTCGCCATGACGGGCACAAGATACGAAACCGAATACGTGCCAAGCACAACTTCAAACGCGTAGAACGCGCCAGCAACCGGCGCATCAAAGGCCGCAGCGATGGCCGCCGCAGTTCCGCATCCCACAAGCAGCCGCATGTCGGCGCGTCGTGCCGCGAGCCCGCGCCCGAAAAAAGACGCACAAGCCGCACAGATTTGCGTATAGGCCGCCTCCAACCCAACCGATGCGCCAAAGGCGTTGGAGATCAGCGTCTGCGCCGTGATGAACAGACTGCCGGACATCGAGAGGCGTCCGCCAAATAACGCGTTGGCCTCGATCGCATCAAACAAGCGATCCTGAAACCGTTGTTTGGCGACAGCACTGAACAAGGCGAGGAACAGACCGCCACAGAGCAGCACGGTAACCAGACGCCACCAGGGGATGGACTGTGCAAGCGAAAGATACGCTTGCGGAGCAAGGCCAAACAGATCTTCATGCAGGCGTTGCGAGAGATCCCGGATAGCCGCAACAAGGCACCCGCTGAGTGCCCCAATTCCCACCGCCACGAGACCCATGCCGGTTTCGCGCGTGCGAACAAAGACACGAAGCCAGTGCGGAAAAAATCGCTCGGAACGCTGGGACAAAAAACGTGACCCTCGAGGCCTGAAGTTGGGGAGGTCTGACCTGTGGGGGGTCGAAATTCGGGACGACCATTCCCCAGTTCGCCTGGCGTTGCAACATCAAGGCTGCGACCCAAGGCGTTGGCGCGGTCGATCAGGTCATTGGGGTAGGATCACGCCAAAGCCTGCCAACGCGCATATCCATCGCGTCGCAACTCGCAGGCCGGGCACGACCCGCAGCCATAGCCCCAGTCATGCAGCACCGATCGATCGCCCAGATAGCAGGAATGGGTCTGCGTCCGCACTAGCTCGGTGAAGGCGTCACCGCCAAGGTGCTGCGCCAGCTCCCACGTCCGCGCCTTGTCGATCCACATCAGGGGCGTGTGCAGAACAAACCGCCGCTCCATCCCGAGGTTCAGCGCAACCTGCATCGCTTTGATCGTGTCGTCGCGACAATCGGGATACCCGGAATAATCTGTTTCGCAGACGCCCGTGACGATGTGCTTGAGGCCGCGCCGATAGGCAACTGCTGCGGCGAACGCCAGAAAAATGAGGTTGCGGCCCGGCACAAACGTGTTGGGCAGGCCCGCCTCGCCCATCTGAAACGCGACGTCCTGCGTTAGGCTTGTGTTGGACACTTGGCCGAGCGAGCGCAGATCGACCATATGATCCTCACCAAGCCGCGCCCGCCAATCTGAATTGAGCGCCGTCATGGCCTCCAGCACAGTCGGACGACAGTCGAGCTCAACCAGATGACGCTGCCCGTAATCAAAGCCGATCGTCTCGACACGGTCACAACGCTCTAACGTCCAGGCCAGCGACGTGGTGGAATCCTGTCCACCGGAAAACAGAACAAGCGCGCCATCCTGCAGAATGGGCACTTCGGGGTTCATCAAACTGGTCAAGCATCCGGCTCCGCTGAAATGGATTTTACAGCTTTGCAACCGTGCAAAGTCTTGTCATCAACCTGTCATCCGCCAAACCCATAGGAAGCGAGATATCGCTTTTCTGGAGACGGCTCGATCATGCGTTCCACTCGTTTATGCTCTCTTCTATCCATCCTTTTTGCGAGTGTCGCCCCGCTCCATGCCGCGGTGGCCGAGCCCCGGCCCCACAACGTCATCTTGTTTGTTGCCGATGGCATGCGTGCCGGCCTTGCCACGCCGCAAAATGCCCCGGCCATGGCTGCGCTACTGGCGCAGGGTGTGCGCTTTACCAATTCCCATTCGCTGTTCCCAACCTTCACCACGGCCAATGCTTCCGGCATGGCCACGGGCCACCAGATTGGGGATACGGGTGATTTTTCGAACACGATCTACACCGGCTTCCAGGTGCCCGGCGCTGGCAACAGCCTGACACCCTTTCTGGAAAGCGATCCGGTTCTGGGCGATGTCGATGAACATTTTGCAGGGGATTATCTGAACGAGGAGACGATCCTCAAGGCCGCACGGGCCAAGGGTTATTCGACAGCCTCCATCGGCAAGCTGGGTCCGGCCCTCATTTTCGATCACACGGCTCGCACCGGCGAGACCTCCGTCATTATCGACGATTCCACTGGGCGCGCGGGTGGTGTGCCCGTCTCAGCCGATGTGCAGAAGCGCCTGCAGGCGGCCGGCCTTGCAGCCCAGGCCCCGACACGCGGCGCAAATGGGCAGGCTGGCAACAGCACGACAGGCGGGACCGTGGTCGCCAACGTCGAACAGCAGGCCTGGTTCACGGATGTGGCGACCAAGGCTGTCATGCCGCTCTTCAAGGAGCGTCAGAAGCCGTTCCTCATGGTGATCTGGCAGCGCGACCCGGATGGGAGCCAGCACAACCAGGGCGATAGCCTTGGGCGATTGCTGCCCGGCATCAATGGGCCAACCTCCATGGCCTCCATCCGCAACACGGATACCAACCTCGCCAACGTGCTAGCAGCCTTGAAGGCGCAGGGCCTGGAGGGCGACACGGACGTGATCCTGACATCCGACCACGGCTTCTCGACGATCTCGAAGGAAAGCGCGACGAGCTTTGCCGCGTCTCAGACCTACAAGAACGTGCCGGCCAACCTTTTGCCGCCGGGCTTTCTGGCCATCGATATTGCCCACGGACTCGGGCTTCCCTTGTTTGATCCCGATGCAAAAGGGGCGGCCGTGGCGGGTGACGCGGTGCCCTCGCGCGCCAATGGTTTGATCGGCAAGGACGCAGCCAAGCCGGACGTGGTGGTCGCGGCCAACGGTGGCTCGGACCTCGTCTACATCCCCAGCGGCGACAAGGCCCTGGCCGCCAAAGTGGTCAGCATTCTCGCAGAGCAGGATTATGTCAGCGGCCTCTTTGTGGATGACAGCCTGGGCCCCATCCCCGGCACGCTGCCCCTCTCCGCGATTGCCTTGAAAGGCACGGCTGTGACGCCGATGCCGGCCATCGCCGTCAACTTCCGCTCGTTCTCGACGGGCTGTGCGGATCCCACCACCTGCGGCGTGCAAATCGCTGATACCGGCCTGCAGCAGGGTCAGGGCATGCACGGCAGTTTCTCACGGGCAGACACGCGCAACATCATGGGTGCGATCGGCCCGAGCTTCCGCAAGGGCTTCGTGGACACAGCACCCGCGAGCAACGCCGATATCGGCAAGACAATCGCCCGCCTGCTCGACCTGCGCATCAAGGACAAGGGCAAGCTCGTGGGGCGTGTCTTGAGTGAAGCGATGCCCAATGGGGCCAGCGTCAAAGCGACACCGCGCATGGTGAAGTCTGAGCCTGACGCAGCAGGCCGGGTCACCGCTGTGCAGACGCAAACTGTTGGCTCAACGGTTTACTTTGATACGGCGGGTTACCCGGGCCGCACCTTGGGCCTGCAGGCTGACATCAAATAAAAATCGGAATGACTTCGGTTTCATCCAAAGAGGGCCCGGTTTTCGCCGGGCCCTTTTTTATAAGATCACATGCGATCGCCGTGATGCATGTCCGTGTGACGATGGCGACGCTCCATGCGGTGATGCATGTGCCGACGCATCTCCCGATGCATGCGATGACGGCGGTGCATGCCCTCGTCCCCATCCATGCGGACCTGGGTGACAGAGCTGGCGATGCCCGTGTCGGCGGCGCCGGAGATGGCAGCGGGGGTCATGGCCTGTGCCGGCAGGATTGCGACGCTGGCGAGCAGAACACCGACGGTGAGAAGATACTTCATGTTGAAACTCCCTGCTGCCAGACAATGGCAGCGAAGGGAAAGCCGTT
>CAIZGQ010000148.1 GCA_903932565.1 uncultured Hyphomicrobiales bacterium | reverse complement strand
GGTCGCAATCAACGACATCAGCCAATAAAAAAGGCCCGGGTGGTTGATGAGGTTTGGCACATCGGACCAGGTTTGCAGGTCGCGATTGAGCAGTTTCTGCCGGGCCCAATCGATGAACAAGGTCGGGTGCAACACCTGATCCTGGATTGCAGAGAGATGCTGCAGCTCATCGTAGCGGGTTGGAAATGGCGCCCGTACAGCAATGACAATCAAAAGATATAGGAAAATAATCGATGAAGCCCACATTGGCCAAGATGCGGGCCAGGTTTCGGTCACCGATTGGCCTGTACGCAGGCTGGTTGGTTGCGATGACATGCGGTTTTGTCCCGGGCTCGACCCTTGCGACTCATGCCTCAAGTCTAAGGCCAAGGCTAAGGTTGGTCGAGATGATCGAGACGTTTAAGGCGCTTGAGGGTGACCAATCTGGTTCGCTCAACGTTTCGCACAGGATTCCGCGCGAGACGGCTTGCACTGGACGGGTCTTTATGGAGCCGTAGGAGCCATGAAATTTCAAAAACTCCGTATCGTTGGCTTCAAAAGTTTCTGTGAGTCGACGGAATTTGTGATCGAGTCCGGCTTGACCGGCGTCGTCGGGCCCAACGGCTGCGGCAAGTCGAATCTTGTCGAAGCCATGCGCTGGGTCATGGGTGAGAATTCCTACAAGAACATGCGTGCCTCCGGCATGGATGATGTGATTTTCTCAGGCTCCGGCAACAGGCCGTCGCGCAACACGGCGGAAGTGGCACTCGTTCTCGACAATTCGAGCCGCACTGCGCCTGCGGCCTTCAACGATTCGGAAATTCTCGAGGTTTCCCGCCGTATCGAGCGCGAATCCGGCTCGACCTACCGCGTCAACGGCCGCGAAGTGCGCGCCCGCGATGTGCAATTGTTGTTTGCCGATGCGTCGACCGGGTCACGCTCGCCCTCTATGGTGCGACAGGGCCAGATCGGCGAGATCATTTCCGCAAAGCCGCAGCAGCGACGTCGCATTCTGGAGGAAGCGGCGGGCGTCGCGGGCCTGCATTCGCGCCGGCATGAAGCCGAGCTCCGTCTCAAGGGTGCAGAGGAAAATCTGCAGCGCCTGGAAGACGTGCTGAAACAGGTGGATTCGCAGGTTGATGGGTTGAAGCGCCAGGCGCGTCAGGCCTCCCGCTACAAGACGCTCGCCGCTGATATCCGCCGCAACGAAGCGCTGCTGCTGCATCTGGGCTATCGCGGTGTTGCCGATGATCTTGTGGCCGCTGAAGCGCAACTCGCCAGTGAGACGCGCGACGTGCAGGAGCGCACACAGGCGCAGGCAGAAGCTGCGCGCCTGCAGGCGCTGGCGGCGCATTCTTTGCCAAGCCTTCGTGAAGATGAAGCCAAGGCTGGCGCAATTCTGCAACGCCTTGTGGTGGCGCGCGAGCAGCTGGATGTGGAAGAGCGCCGTGCGGGCGAACGGGCGGCTGAGTTGGAGCGCCGCCTGGTGCAGCTCGCACGCGATCTTGCCCGCGAAAAATCACTGATTGAAGATGCAGCGCAGGTCTTGGGCCGCCTTGATACCGAGGCTGATGAGCTTGAAGCGGCGGGCGACAATGCGGCCGACGCCGAATATGCCGCGAAGGAAAAACTGGCCGATGCAGAAGGGCGTTTGCAGGAAGCCGAAGCCGCGCTCAACGTCGCGCAGGCCACACTTTCCGACATCAATGCGCGTCGCGCGGCACTCGAACGCGGCCTGAAAGACGAGACAGAGCGCTACGAGCGCTTTGATGCCGAATGGCGCAAGATCTCGACCGAGCTGCACGCGCTTCGGGAAGGCGAGGGCGCGGACGACGACATGCTGGCGGCTGCCGAGGCGCTCGCTGAGGCGCAGATGTCGCTGGAAATGGCGGAGGAGTCGGTCCTCGCCGCCGAGGATCACCATACGGCATCGCGCGAGGCAGAATCCGCCACGCGCATTCCGCTCCTGGACGCTGAGCGCAAGGCGCAGCGGCTTGAAACCGAAGTGCGCACGCTGTCGAAACTGCTGGACTCGGCGGCAAGCGATCTCTGGCCGCCGGTGGTTGATGAGATCAGCGTCGAGAAGGG
>CAIZGQ010000147.1 GCA_903932565.1 uncultured Hyphomicrobiales bacterium | reverse complement strand
TGTCAGGGCAACCATGCCAGCGCGCCCCTCGCGGCCGGGCACCTGCACGCCAAACACGGTGGCTTCGTGAATACCGGGAAAGCCTGTCAGGCATTCTGAGACTTCGGTTGTCGAGACATTCTCGCCTTTCCAGCGGAAGGTGTCGCCGACGCGGTCGATGAAATAAAAGTATCCGTCCGCGTCCTTGCTCATCAGGTCGCCGGAGCGGAACCACGCATCGCCCGGTTCAAACACATCGCGCAGGATTTTCTGTTCCGTCGATGCCTTGTCTGAATAGCCCTCAAAGCGCGCGGCGGGTTTGCTGGGATCATTGAGAATCTTGCCGAGCGCTTCACCCGTCTCATCCGGCGCACATTCAATGCATCGCCCCTCGCTGGTGCGAACTGGCTCGCCCGTTTCAAGATCAAACCGAATGAGCTTGACGATGAAGCGGCGCGCCATCCAGGCTGGAAGTCGACCCACAGCGCCGGGCTTTGAGTCGAAATTGAACAGCGTCACATTGCCTTCGGTCGCCGCATAAAACTCCAGAATGTTCTGAATGCCGAACCGGTCGCGAAATGGAATCCAGACATCGGGGCGCAAGCCGTTGCCAAAGATCAGTCGCAAATGGTGGCTGCGATCAAAGGGGCCGGGTGGGGCGTTCAACAGATAGCGGCACAATTCGCCCACATACGCGAACATCGTGCAGTTTTCGCGGACGATTTCTGGCCAGAAATCGCTGACTGAAAATGTCTCGCGAATGAAGACCGAGCCGCCCGCGCACAGGACGGAGCCCGTCGCGCAGACGCCCCCAACCGTGTGGTACATGGGGAGCGCCACATACATGCGGTCGGATGCACTGGCGCCCGTCGCGCCCCAAAATCCGCGCATGGCTAGCTGCACGCGATAGTGGTTGAGGTTGGCGGCCTTCGGCATGCCTGTTGTGCCGGACGTGTAGATAAACAGGCACCGATCATCGATCGTCAGGGCCGGTCGCTCGTCGCCTTCGGGATTGTGCGAGGGCAAATTCTGCAAGGCGATATCGATCCGCTCATCGGCTGGGGCTGCTGCCGCCTCACCATGAACGAAAATCAACGTGCCCGGTGTCAGCAGTGGTCGCGCCGTCTCAAGCAAAGGCATGAGTGCCGCATCCACGATGATCGCGCGGGCGCTGACGGTGTTGATACAATGGGCCAGCGCTGCGCCCGGAAGGTTCGTGTTCAGAAGCGCCGTTACGCAACCAGCTTTTGCAAGTCCGAGCCAGATGGACAGATATTCCGGGCGGTTTGGCATGAGAAGGTCAATCACGTCGCCCTTGCGAAACCCGCGCTGGTGCATGAGGCGTGCGTATTGATTGGCGCGTGCATTCCACTGCGCATAGGTGAACGTTTCCCGCTCAGACGTCAGCGCAACGCGATCCTGATAGCGCTCAGCCAAATCTTCCGCGAGATCGCGGATTGTCCGGTCACGATGTTTTGCAATCGAGGTCGTGCAACGCAGAGCGCGTCCTGCACCCTTCACATAGGCGAGTTCGCTTTTCAGCTTCTCCCAGGGCTTCCCCAGCCAATTTGTTGTTGTTTGTTCCATGCAACCAAACCGGAGAGCAATCGCTACCACGGCGGGTGGTGAGCGACCTCCACTATGGTAGAACGGAGCTGCGCGGCGTGGTCAAGGGTTGAACGGGGTACTGCTGTGAATTCGACGATTTCTGGCGCTGACCGGCTCGATTTGCGGGGGCTCAAGTGTCCGCTGCCAGCCTTGCGAACCGGAAAAGCACTTGATGCAATGCAGCATGGCGCGCAGTTGGAAGTGCTGACGACAGACCCCATGTCTGTGATCGATATTCCGCACCTCGTGCAGGTTCGCGGTGACTTGCTCGTCTCGAAAACCGCAACCCACGTGGGTCCCAAGCGGTCCGAATATGTGTTCCTGATCGAGCGCGTGTGTGCAGACTGATTTACGCGCCCAAGATCCAGCAGATTCACGCAAGGCGACCAGATGATCTTCAGACGTATCGTGGTTTTTCTGGCTCTCGTGTGCGGGCTGGTGCTGTCCCAAATTCCGGAATTTGCCCAGCAATATCGTCAACGCCTAGGCGGCGCTTTGGATGAATTGCATACGATTCTGAATCAGTTCGATTCCGAAGCCCTGCAGGAAGGCTTGTCGCGGCATCAGGGCATCCAGAAATTGGAAAACAGTTCGGACAGGCTCGTGCAGGGGCGCGGTCAGTCGTTGGAAACGATTCAGACGCGTGAGGCAAAACTCTCCCGCCAGCTGGAGGATCTTTCCAATGGCAAATCCGTGAGCCGGTTGCTCGCGCTGGGTAGCGCGATCGACAGCGATGTGGCTGCGCGCGCCCTGCGCTCCTATGAGCCCGCGGTGCCGGTGACGTCGGAAGGTTTTGTGATCGGATTTGGTGGCTTCGTCGTTGGCTGGCTGCTGATACACGCAATTGCATGGCCGCTACGCCGACGTGGCAAGTTTCGCCGGCCAGCGCCCGCCGCGACGAGCCGCGATGCGACGTCCGTCTGACGAGCAAGACGAACATCATTGACCAGCGACATGCGTTGCACTCTCTGGCGGACATGTTTGAGCTTGCGAGTTAAAGTTTCCAAAGCTGGAAAGCCGTTTTTGCCACTTAATCAAGCGCTTGCCTATTAAGTCAATAAATCAACGGTCTTCGCATTCTTCAAGAAACGCAGCGGTTTCGGCCTCTGTCAGCGTTTGACAGTCTTAATACCCAAATATAACGCCGACTTAAGCAATCGTGTTCGTCCAAACGGCGTCCAGCTGTGTGCGTTTAAACACGGCTTGAATTCAATATTTCCAGTAGTAAGTTGAACTTGAATGAGTTTTCGTGCGGTAGAGCGTCATGACAGAGCACCTTGATCGTTACGAAACGCGTCCGCCGCATTCGCGTGATGTTGAGTTGTTCCGAAATTTGCGTGGGATGATTTCCGTCGCACGTCCGCGTGCAGCAGCTTTGCGAAAACAAGTTCGCGGCATTGATCTCAGCACAATCAAGACCCGGTCCGATCTTGCGCGAATCCCGATTATCCGCCGATCCGAGTTGCTGGAACGTCAGGCTGAGGACAAGCCATTTGGTGGGCTTACGGCAGCGCGAACAAGCACGCTCAAGCATATTCTAGTGACGCCAGATTTCCACTTTGTGCCCGAAGGCCACGCCAAGGATTGGTGGGGCGCCGCGCGCGCGCTGCACGCGGCCGGCTTCCGAAAAGGTAACCTCGTTATCAATTGTTTTTCGTATCATCTCAGTCCGGGTGGCCACATGATGGAGACCGGCGCGCAAGCGCTTGGCTGTGCTGTCATTCCGGCTGGCACCGCGCATGTTGACCACCAGATTAACGCCATCGCGCAGCTCCGTCCGACTGCTTACATGGGGCCGGCTGATTTTCTAAAATTGCTCCTGGAGCGCGCGCGCGAAACATCCACCGACGTGTCGTCCCTCCAGATGGCTCTTTTGTCGGGCCAAGCTGTCGAGCCGCTTGTCGTCAACGATCTGCAAATGCGGCTTCAACGCGTTCATCAATGCTATGCGACGCCAGACCTCGGCGTTGTCGCTTACCAGACGCGGCTTGGGGACGGCACCTCTTGCGAGGGCGTTGTCGTCAATGAAAATATCATCGTCGAGATCGTGTGCCCGAAAACGGATGCTGTTTTGCCGCCGGGGGAAATCGGCGAGGTTGTGGTGACACGGCTGAATGCGGATTATCCGCTGTTACGCTTCGGGACAGGCGATCTGTCGGCGATCATCAAGGAGCCATCGCCGTGCGGGCGCACCAATATGCGCATGAGAATGCCCAGCGCGCGCGCGGCAGACTTGGCAATCGCGCGGGTCGATGCTGTGGCGCAACGCAAAATGGTTGCTGCCGTGCAAGGACTTCCCGGGGTCAGCCGCCTCCGGCTGGTCGTTAGCCGAGCCGAAGATCGGGATCGAATTGATATTCATGTGGAGGCTGCGGAGGTCGATGTCAGCTTGACACAGAGCCTGCGCGAGCGCCTCGCAGGATTGGTCCGGTGCCAGGCGGATGTGCATGTCGTGCCGCCGGGCTCCTTGCCAGACGAGTGCGAGCTGATCGTCGACGAGCGCGCCCAATCCTGATGTCCAATCTGCTATACTGAGGCATGATCGCAAACATCCTGTCCATCGCAGGCTCGGACCCGTCCGGGGGAGCTGGCATTCAAGCCGACCTGAAAACCATTGCGGCTTGCGGCGGCTATGGCATGGCCTGCCTGACTGCTCTGACAGCGCAGAACACGCTTGGTGTGCAGGCCGTTCACGTCCCGCCAGCTGGGTTTCTGGAAGCACAGCTGAATGCGGTGTTCGAAGATATTCAAGTTGATGCCGTCAAGATCGGCATGCTTGCAAACGGTGCGATTGTCCAAAAAGTGGCGGAACGTCTTCGGCATTTTGAGGTCCGCCAGATTGTGCTCGATCCTGTGCTCGTGGCAACCTCCGGCGATAGTCTTGGGTCAGGGGACGTTGTCGAGGCGCTGATGAGCTATCTTTTGCCGCTCGCAACGCTTGTGACACCAAATGTGCCGGAAGCCGTTCGGTTGACGGGCTTGCCGGAGCCAAAACGCATGACGGATTGCGAGGCCCTGGCGCGCGCGCTGATGAGCCGGGGTGCGAGGGCTGTTTTAATCAAAGGCGGCCATCTTGAAGGCGCAACGTCGGATGATCTGTTGATCGATGGCGCCGGCGTCAAGGTTTTTAAAGCCCCCCGGATCCAGACGATGAACACGCACGGAACGGGTTGCACGCTGTCGTCTGCCATCGCGACATATCTGGGGCAGGGACAGTCCCTGCGTGACGCCATCCGGCAGGCCAAGGATTATCTGACACAGGCGTTATGGCATGCCGACGATCTTGAAGTTGGTGGCGGGCACGGCCCCGTTCATCACGGCTGGAATCGCGCAGCCGAGGATTAAAGCCCACTGCAGCAAAGATCACTTGCCACTGATGCGACCTTCGACTTTAGCGCTCACGGTGCCAAGTTTCTGCGCGTAGGTCATCACTTCATTGGCAATCAGCCGCTCGCCGGCATCGCTTGTGATCATCAGATCCCCGGCGAGCATGCTGTAACCGTCGCCACCACGCAGCATGAAGTCGTTGATGGCGATCGTATAGGACTTACTTTCGTCCAGCGGCATGCCATTCATCTGCATTGAGACAACACGATGGCCGGCGTCGGCGCCAAAATCGGCGACCACGCGAAAGCCTGAGATTTGCGGAAAACGCCCGGCCGGCGTGTCGATCTTGCTGAACCCGTTCTCAAGCGCTGTCCGCAGCACTGCGCCCGATACGCGTGTCACAAGGATGCGATTTCCAAATGGCATTTCGGTCATGATGTCCAGTCGGCTGAGCGCTGCGTTGGCAGGATATTCGCGGTTGCCGCGAATACTGCCACTGTTCAGCAGGGCAAAATCAGACCCGGATTGCACGCGCATCGCATCGGCAAACAGATTGCCGATGGCCGCCTCGCCGCCACGCACAACGCGCGTTCGGCTGTCGAGGGGCTCTTGCAGGGTCGCAATTGTGACGTTGAGGTTTCGCGTCAGGTCCGCTTCCAGATTTTTCACATGCGCCAGAACAATCGGGTCTGGCTTGACGTCCGCCGTATCAAAAATGCGGAAATTCGGATGCCAGAAAACTTTGCGTGGCTCAGGTCCTGTCGAGAGCCGAACTGTCACGTCAACCGCGACCACGTAATTGGCGTCCTCGCCGGACTCAGCCAGAACACTCCGCCCATCATAGTCGATGTGTAAATCGTGATTGTGTCCAGACAGGATCATGTCCGCAGCGCCCGCCTCCATCAGTCGGCGGCCAGTCGCCTTGTCGGCATGAACGACGGCAATTGTCAGATCCGCGCCTGCAGCACGTAGGGCACTTGTCCCCGCCTGGATCGCGCTCAGCGTATCGGAAAACACGAGTGGGCCGGGCGATGACAGCAGACCGGTCGTGTCCAGCGTTGCGCCTGTAAAGCCGATCTTCAGCCCGGCGCGCTCGATCATCATGGTGTCGCGATGGCCCGGTAACGGCGTGCCGTCGGCGTTGCGCAGGTTGGCGGCCAGCACCGGGAATTGGGCCTCGCCCATGCGCTTCAAATAAACATCTGAGCCAAAATCAAACTCATGATTGCCGGGCACGAAGATATCGGGCGGCAGATCATTGAACAGAGCAATCATATGCGCGCCCTGGTCGAAGCCTGAATAAAGGCTCGGGCTGATGGTATCGCCGGCATGGGCGAAGAGCGTGTTGGGATTGCGCGCCCGCTCGGCTTTCACAATTGCTGCGAGCTTGGGCAGCCCACCGCGACCCTCGACTTCGTTCATCCGATAGATGTCATTGACCAGCAGAAAGGTCAGTTTGATCGGATCGGCGGCCCATCCGTATCCCGACTGTGTGGCAAGCAAGGCGCTGGCACCCAGGAACCGGCGTCGGGAGAACACATGCATCTTTGGACCTCTGATCGGGGATTATCCCAGTTGGACAACGCGCTGGACCGGTTACGAGGCTGGCGGGGCGGTGTGGCGTATTGGTGGCGGAGATTGCCGCCAGTTGGGCAGCACCGCAAGGCAGATCGACAGGCGCTCGCCAAACCCTTAGATCAGGCACAATTCCTGTTGGACCTTTCATGACTTCGAACTCCGAGCCGCCTTTGCTGCCCGCCGAACGGCACAAGCCAGACTTGCAAGCGTCCCTTTTGCCGCCGGATCACCCGCCTGTGCGGACGGGGCGCATTGGCGTCCTGATCGTCAATCTTGGGACGCCGGACGCCACCGATTATTGGTCGATGCGGCGGTACCTCAAGGAATTTCTGTCGGACCGGCGGGTGATCGAGACGTCGCGCCTCATCTGGTGGCCGGTTCTGAACCTGATCATCCTGTCGACGCGGCCCTCGCGCAAAGGCAAGGACTACGCTGCCATCTGGAACGAGGCGCGCGACGAGGGCCCGCTGAAGACCATCACCCGGTCGCAGGCCGAAAAGTTGGGTGCAGCCATTGAGGCCGGGCTCGTGGGCGATGCCAAATCGCGCATCGTGGTTGATTGGGCGATGCGCTACGGCAATCCCTCGATCCGCTCTCGTATCGACGCCTTAAAGGCGCAGGGCTGTGACCGGCTGCTCGTCGTGCCGCTGTATCCGCAATATGCCGCTGCCACGACGGCTACGGTTTGCGACAAGGTGTTCGAGGCTCTGGCCAAGATGCGCTGGCAGCCGACCTTGCGCGTCGTGCCGCCCTGGCATGATGACCCGACCTACATCTCCGCCATGGCCGCCTCGATCAAGGATGGCCTTGCCAAGCTGCCCTTCGAGCCGGAGGTGATTCTCGCCTCCTTCCACGGCGTGCCGCAGGATTATCTGATGCGCGGCGATCCCTACCATTGCCAATGCGCTAAGACGGCCCGGCTGATTCGCGAAGAGCTGGGCATGTCCGCGGACAAATTCCGCCTGACATTCCAGTCGCGCTTCGGCCCCGCCGAATGGCTGAAGCCCTACACCGACGAAACCGTGAAGGAACTGGCGGAGCAGGGCGTGAAGCGCCTCGCCATCGTCACACCGGGCTTCACAGCCGACTGCCTCGAGACCATCGAAGAAATCGGTGTCGAAAACCGCGATTTCTTCCTGGAAGCAGGCGGTGAGCAATTTGGCCGGATCGAGTGCCTCAATGACACCGACCACGGCATGGCGGTGATCAATGCTGTCGTGAAGAACGAACTCGCCGGCTGGGTCTGACCTGCTTTTAGATCTCCCCGTCCTTGCCGAGTCACGCTTGTCTGTTTGGCGTTGACCTTGCATGGATATTTCCGTGTGGTCGCAGCCGTCAGGTCGGCGCGGTCTGATGGGAATAGAGGTTTGAGATGAGTGCTGACGCTAAATCGGTGGGTCAGGTGGTTGATGCGCTAGGGCCGGTTCTGGGCCTTGCCATTGACGCCGAGATGAAGCCCCACGTGGTCACCCATCTCGAGATTGCCTTTAAGATGGCGACGCTGCTTGCCGATTTCACGCCAGCAGGCGGTTCCGCAGATCATATGGAACCGGCCTCTATCTATTCGCTCGGAGGCCAAACCCATGGCGTCTGATCCGAACCTGATGTCGGCCCACGCGATTGCCACCTCGGTAAAGTCCGGGTCCCTCTCCGCGCGGCAGGTTGTCGATGCCGCGCTTGCGCGCATTTCACACCTTAATGGCAAGGTCGGCGCCTTCACGCAGGTGACGGCTGATCGGGCCCGCGCAGCAGCAGATGCGGTTGACGCCAAGCGCCAGTCGGGTGGAACGCTCGGGGCCCTCGCGGGCGTGCCGTTTGCGGTGAAGAACCTGTTTGACCTCAAGGGCGTCGTCACGCTTGCAGGCTCAAAGATCAATGCGGACAACGCGCCAGCCAGCGAGGATGGCCCGCTCGTCCAGCGCCTGGAGGCGTCCGGGGCGATTTGCCTGGGCGCGTTGAACATGGGCGAATACGCCTACGATTTTACGGGTGAGAATTGCCATCATGGCAATTCGAAAAATCCGCATGACCTGTCGCACATGACGGGCGGCTCTTCGGGTGGTTCGGGCGCTGCGGTGGCGGCGGGCTTTGTGCCGCTCGCGCTGGCCTCTGACACCAATGGCTCAATTCGCGTGCCGGCTTCATTCTGCGGACTTTTTGGCCTCAAGCCAACCTATGGCCGCCTGTCGCGAGCCGGTAGCTTTCCGTTTGTCACGAGCTTTGATCATCTGGGACCTCTGGGTCGATCGGCGTTGGATTTGTCTCTGGCCTATGATTCCATGCAGGGGCCGGATGCGCACGACCCCATGCACACGCCGCGGTCTGTCGAGCCGACCCTGCCGGGCCTCGATCTTGGCTTGAGCGGTTTGCGGATTGCCAAGGCGGGCGGGTATTTCGCCAAGGGCGCAGAGCCGGTTGCCTATGCCGCGATTGATCGCGTCGCCAAGGCGCTCGGGGCAAGTGCAAGTGTCGACCTGCCAGAGACGCCGCGTGCCCGCGCTGCGGCTTATCTCATCACGATGGCCGAAGGCGCGTCGCTGCACCATGAGCGCCTGCGCGCCCGGCCTAAAGATTTTGACCCGGAAGTCCGCGACCGCTTGATCGCAGGTGCCATGGTGCCAGCTGACTTCGTGGTCCAGGCGCACAAGTTCCGGCGCTGGTATCGCGATCAGGTGCTGCGGCTGTTTGAAACCACCGACATTATTCTTGCGCCCACCACCCCCTGCCGTGCGCCGGGCTCAGGCCAGAAAACGATGATCTTTGATGGCGTCGAGATGCTCGCACGTCCCAATCTTGGCATTTACACGCAGCCGATTTCCTTTGTTGGGCTGCCAGTTGTGAGCGTTCCGATCTGGACAGAGGGTGATCATCTGCCAATCGGCGTTCAGGTGATCGCCGCCCCGTGGCGTGAAGACCTTGCGCTGCGTGTGGCCCATTGGCTTGAGACGCATGGCGTGGCCAAAGCCAATGTCGCCACGCTTTAAACCCTTTTAAATCTGCTGAGTTCCTGGAGCGCATTTCATGGTCGTCAATGACCCCAACACCCATGCCGAAGTCTCCGCCGAATTTGCGGGCTATGAAGCCGCACTGATCGGAAACGATGTGGCCAAACTCGATGGTTATTTTTGGCAGAGCCCGCACGCCATTCGCTACGGCGCGACTGAAAACCTCTACGGGCATGAGGAGATCGCAGCCTTTCGTGCAAGTCGGCCCTCGGCTGGTCTGGCGCGGACCTTGTCGAAGACGGTGATCACGACCTTTGGCACCGACATGGCAACTGCATCGACGCTTTATGATCGACCGTCCTTCCCCGGCAAGATTGGCCGCCAGATGCAGACGTGGGTGCGGCTGCCGGAAGGCTGGCGCATTGTGGCTGCGCATGTGAGCATGATGGACGGCTGAGCGTTTGCTTGTTGGCCTTTCATTTTACCCTTGAGATCGAAAAGCGGCTGTCACGGCTGCTTTTTGTGAATGTCATTTAACAGTCACCCGACTTTCGTCGACACGTAACATGCCTCGTCTATCCGCCCCTATGAGACCAGATCATAGGTGGTAATGTGACAGACGTGACAATCGGCCAGGCGACCGCAGGCCACCTCAGTGAAGCCGTCCACCGCAGCACATTGTGGACACGCGATGGGCTCCTTGAGCGCATGTTCACGCTGGCCTTCCGCGGCCTCGTCTATGCACAGATCTGGGAAGATCCTGTCATCGACATGGAGGCGCTGAACCTTCAGCCCAATGACCACGTGGTGACCATTGCGTCGGGTGGCTGCAATGCACTTAGCTACCTTGTTGGCAACCCGGCCCGGGTGACCGCGCTTGATCTCAACGGCTGGCACGTTGCGCTGCTGAAGCTGAAAATCGCAGGCGCTGTTCATCTGCCTGACTACGAAACATTCTTCGCGTTTTTTGGAAGAGCAGACGCCAAGGCCAATCTTGAGCTGTATGCCCGTTTCATAAAGCCAAATCTCGACTCCGAGACGCGCCAGTTCTGGGACAGTCGCGATCTGCTGGGGCGTCGCCGCATCGAATTGTTCACACGCAACATCTACCGTCACGGCCTGCTTGGGCGTTGCATCCAGGCGGCGCATTGGCTCGGGCGCATCCATGGCTGCAAGCCGAGCAACATGCTGGCGGCGCGCAGCCGCGAGGAACAGGTAGCGATCTTCCAGCGCGACCTTGCGCCAGTGTTTGAAAAGCCTTTCGCCAAGGCCATTTTTGCCATGCCAGCCTCGCTCTACGGGTTGGGCATCCCGCCTGCGCAATATGTTGCACTGACTGAAAATGGGAAGTTGCCAATTTCCGGTGTGCTGGTCGAACGCGTGCGGCGGCTCGCCTGCGACTTTGATCTCGCCGACAATTATTTTGCGCAGCAGGCGTTTGGTCGGCGTTACGGGCTTGGGGACGACACCTCCGACATGAAGACCGGGTTGCCGCCATATCTGGATGAAGCGCACTACACCGAGATGCGTGCGCGCACCAATCGCGTTGATGTCCGCCACCAGTCTTTCACAAAATTCCTGGGCGACAGCGAAGCGGCAAGTGCGGATGCTTACGTTTTGCTCGACGCGCAGGACTGGATGACGGATGACGATCTCACCGCGTTGTGGACCGAGATCACACGCACGGCGCGTCCTGGTGCGCGCGTAATCTTTCGCACTGCTGCTGACGAGCGCCTTTTACCCGGGCGCATCCCAGATGCACTTTTGTCCCAGTGGAGCTATGACGAGGCTCATTGTCGCGATTTGCACCGCCGCGATCGCTCGTCTGTTTACGGGGGCTTTCATCTTTACGTGAAAAAGCTTGTCCCATGAGCGCGCAAGCCGCCACAGCCATGGACAGGATGTACCGGTACCAGCGGCACTTTTACGATTTGACGCGTAAACATTATCTGCTGGGTCGTGATCGTCTCCTGCGTGATCTCAACGTACAGCCGGGTCAGACCGTGCTTGAGATCGGCTGTGGGACTGGACGCAATCTGATCTGTGCGGCTGAGCTTTATCCGCAAGCTCGCTTCTACGGTGTGGATGTGTCGGCGGCGATGCTCGACACCGCACGTGCCGCGATCGACAAAGCTGGTTTGGCAGATCGCATCAGTGTGGCGCAGGCCGACGCGACGGACTTCAATCCGCACTCTGTTTTTGGTATCGCGGCTTTTGACCGTGTGTTCATTTCCTACGCGCTGTCGATGATCCCGCCGTGGCAGCAAGCCTTCGCCCATGCGGCGACACTGGTTGCCGCCGGCGGCTCGTTGCATCTGGTTGATTTTGGCGATGGGGCGGACTTGCCGGGCTGGTTCCGCAAAGCCTTGCTGGCGTGGCTCGATATGTTCCACGTCACGCCGCGTACAAATCTGGCGACGGAAGTGGCCCACCTCAGCTCCTTGCGAGGTTTGCCGCATCGGTTTACGGCGCTTTATGGCGGTTATGCAGCGCTTGCACAGATTGGTTGAAACATCGTCACAAGATTGCCGTGTGAATCGTGTTTGTGACAGACAGCCAAACGTTACACGACGAACATGACCCTGATCACATCAAAGCCAGTGCGCTTCCACCGATCCGTCGGTGACACAAGGGTTGCGTGGCCCACGCAGCAAGCGTCCGGCGTTGCGGGCGAGGCGCAGGGCCGCAAGATTCTGATCGCGACAGACGCATGGCGGCCGCAGGTCAATGGCGTTGTCCGCACGCTCAGTGGGCTGGCGCAAGAAGTGCCGCAGTTTGGGGCTCAAATCCGCTTCTTGACGCCCGAAGGGTTTTCCACTCTTGGCATGCCGGGCTATCCAGAGATCCGGTTGGCCTTGGCCTCGCCCACGGCCATCGCACAGCGGATTGAGCAGGAAGCGCCCGAGGCTATCCATATCGCAACTGAAGGGCCCATCGGCGTCATGGTGCGCCACTGGTGTCTGCGCAATCGCGTCCCGTTCACCACCTGCTATCATACACGATACCCGGAATATGTGGCCGCGCGCTGGCCTGTTCCGTTGGGCATGTCTTACGGTGTCATGCGCCATTTTCACAATGCAGCGGCTGCAACAATGGCGGCAACGCAAGGCCTGATGGATGATCTTTCATCCCACGGCTTTGATCGGCTCGTCTTATGGCAGCGCGGCGTTGACACGGAATTGTTTTCAGGTGGCCGTCCAGGCGCTCTCGATCATTTGCCCAAGCCGATCTTTCTGTGTGTCGCGCGCGTCGCAGTTGAAAAGAACATCGACGCATTTCTGGCGCTTGATTTACCGGGGTCGAAGGTTGTTGTCGGGGACGGTCCTGCCCGCGCGGAGCTGCAGCAACGCTTTCCTGACGCACATTTTCTCGGAATCAAGCATGGGCTGGAATTGGCCGACATTTATGCGTCAGCCGATGTGTTCGTGTTCCCAAGCCGCACAGACACGTTCGGTCTTGTGATGCTGGAGGCTATGTCGGCCGGGCTTCCGGTGGCTGCATTTCCGGTGACGGGTCCGCTTGAGATCATTCGCGACCCAAACTGCGGCATCATGAACAATGATCTGCGCGCCGCCGCGCTTCAGGCGCTTGGTCTTTCGAAAAATGCCTGCCGCGCTTATGCAAGTGGCTTCACGCTTGCTGAAAGCGCGCGAAGCTTCCTCAACAACATCAGCACAAGCCTGCGACTGCGCCCATTCGAAGCGCTGTAACAGCGGCTTTCTCAGAGGTCTCAGGCTGCCTGTAGGCGTGAACTGCCAAGAACCTTGGCCTCAATGGTCGCCGGGTCCGCGTAGTGAACCAGTTCCAGCCGCCCGTCCTGATGTTCGATCACAACCGTGCAGGATTCCACCCAGTCACCGGAATTGATGTAGGTGAGTTTGCCGACTTGTTCGACAGCCGGCTGATGAATATGGCCGCACAGCACCACATCAACGCCGTGGCGCGCCGCATCTGCCGCAACGGCATCGCGAAACGTACCAATGAAGTTCACGGCCGTTTTCACCTTTTGCTTGCTCCAGGCCGAAAACGACCAATAGGGCAGGCCCAGGTGGCGACGCACCCAGCTCACGTAGCGATTGATGAAGATTGCGAGGTCGTAAGCCCAGTCGCCCAAAAATGCGAGCCAACGAACGTGGCGAATGACCACGTCAAACTTGTCGCCGTGCAGCACGAGCATGCGGCGTCCATCCGCTGTTTCGTGAATGGCTTCTTCGACAATCTCGATGCCGCCAAAATTTGAGCCGATGTAATCGCGCAGGAATTCGTCGTGGTTCCCCGGAACGTAGATGATCCGGGTGCCCTTGCGGGCTTTGCGCAAAAGCTTCTGCACCACGTCATTGTGGGATTGTGGCCAGTACCAGGTTACTTTCAGCCGCCAGCCATCAATGATGTCGCCGACGAGGTAGATTGTGTCGGCTTCGTTGTCGCGCAGGAAATCGAGCAGAAGCTCCGCCTGGCTGCCGCGTGTCCCCAGGTGGACGTCGGACAGGAAGATGGTGCGATGGTGGGTGCTGACAGGATCGGACATAGGTAAAAGTCCTGAAATCGGTTGTTCTAGCCTGTTGATCCGATTTAGATCACAGCAGGATGACAGTCGGTTGGTTATATACGTGGGTCGCGCCTTCGATTGCGGCAAATGGCGCGGAATCAACACCTTTTGGCTGGTCCCAACATGCTTCAGTACGTCCCGCATGTCCTTGATGCAAACGAGGTCCGCAAGCTCGTCATATTTGCGTCACCTCACCGACGTAGTTGGTGAACCTTATGACCCTGATTGCCCACGCAGCTACGCTCCTCAGCGCCATTATGTTCTCGCTTCACGTCGTTGGCATGGCGCTGACTGCGTGGCGCGCGCGTCCGATGCGTCCACTTCAAGCCGCGCCTGATGCGCCCGGCGTAACGCTCGTGCGACCGCTGTGTGGCGTTGATTTTGATGGTCAGGCCATTCTTTCAGCCGCGTTTTCCCTGGATTATCCGAAGTTTGAGGTACTGTTCTGCGTCGAGCGGGCGGATGACCCTGTGGTGCCACTCGTCACCCAATTGATCGACAAACATCCCAATGTTGATGCGCGACTTCTGATTGGCACTGATCACATCAGTGACAATCCCAAACTCAACAACATGGCCAAGGGGTGGCGCATGGCGCGGTACGAATTCGTTTGTTTTACGGATTCGAACCTGATGATTCCGCCCGATTATCTGCAGCGCGTCCTGTCATCCTGGCGGGAGGGAACCGGTTGCGTGTCAGCACCACCAGTCGGGGGCAAGGCAGAAGGCCTGTTTGGTGAGCTTGAATGCGCCTTCTTGAATTCATTTCAGGCGCGGTGGCAATTTGCTGTGGATACGTTGGGGTTTGGCTTTGCTCAGGGCAAAACGCTGTGCTTTCGCCGCAGCGATCTGGCCTCTGTTGGCGGCGTGGCCGCCTTGGCCTGCGAACCAGCTGAGGATGCGGCGGCCACAAAGGTCATGCGCGGGCTCGGTAAGGATGTGCGACTCGTTGATCCGCCATTCATGCAACCCCTTGGCCGACGCGAGTTAAAGTCCGTGTGGAACCGGCAGGTGCGTTGGGCCCGTTTACGCCGGGCGACGTTTCCAATCCTCTATCTTCCCGAAGTGATGACGGGTTGCGTCGGCCCATTTCTGGCGACCGCGCTCGCAGCTTACCTGCACGATCTGTCCATCACATTGGTGTTGGGGTGTTATGCTGCGATTTGGTACGGGTCCGAGGCGGCACTTGTCTGGTTTGCCGGTTGGCAGTTCACACGCCTGACCCCGTTGAGTTGGCTGTTGCGCGATCTGATGTTGCCGGCGCTTTGGGTGGCTGGTCTTGCAGGGCGCGATTTTGTCTGGCGTGGCGATGCTGTTCGCCGGGCAGCCTCAACGGGCCTTCGCGGCTGAACAATTTCGCGACTTTTTATGCTGCACTGCGATAGCAGCAAACGACCTTTGGCTCGCTTGTGGAATGGGCATGCGTGACGTTATGGTCGCGGCCCCGAGACAGAGACAAAGAGCCGAGCTTCATGGTTGATCAGCCCGCAGACCGCAGCAAACGTCCCCGCGTGACCGATCAGGAAGCCTTGTTGTTCCATTCCCAGGGGCGTCCTGGGAAAATCGAAATCGTTGCCAGCAAGCCAATGGCTACACAGCGCGACTTGTCGCTGGCCTATTCGCCGGGCGTTGCCGTCCCTGTGCTTGCCATCGCGGAAGACCCATCGCGAGCTTACGATTATACGATCAAGGGCAACCTCGTCGCCGTGATCTCCAATGGCACGGCAATTCTGGGCCTTGGAAATCTGGGTGCGCTGGCTTCAAAGCCTGTGATGGAAGGCAAGGCGGTTCTCTTCAAACGCTTTGCTGATATCGACTCGATTGATCTTGAAGTTGATACCGAAGACCCGGACGCGTTCGTCGCGGCCGTGCGTTATCTCGGACCTTCATTCGGCGGCATCAACCTTGAAGATATCAAGGCGCCCGAGTGCTTCATCATTGAGGATCGCCTGCGCGAACTCATGGACATTCCGGTGTTTCATGATGATCAGCACGGCACGGCGATCATTGCAGCCGCTGGCATCCTGAACGCCATCCATCTCACGGGTCGCGATATCAAGACGACGAAGCTTGTCTGCAACGGCGCGGGTGCGGCCGGCATTGCCTGTCTCGACCTCATCAAGGCGATGGGCTTTGCGCCTGAGAACGTCATCCTGTGTGATACCAAGGGCGTCATCTACAAAGGCCGCACCGAGGGCATGAACCAGTGGAAGTCGGCGCATGCGACCGTCTCCACAAAGCGCACGCTGGCCGAGGCTCTGCAAGGCGCGGATGTCTTCTTCGGCCTGTCGGTCAAAGGCGCTTTGACGGCGGACATGGTGAAATCCATGGCGCCCGATCCGATCATCTTTGCGATGGCCAACCCGGATCCTGAGATCACCCCAGAAGAAGCACGCACGGTGCGCGATGACGTGATCATTGCGACAGGGCGTTCGGATTACCCCAATCAGGTCAACAATGTTTTGGGGTTCCCCTATATCTTCCGCGGCGCGCTTGATGTGCGCGCGACCACGATCAACATGGAAATGAAGATTGCAGCCACCCAAGCGTTGGCTGAATTGGCGCGTGAGGACGTGCCGGATGAAGTCGCCGCTGCCTATGAAGGCGCACGCCCGCGCTTTGGTCGCGAGTACATCATTCCGGTGCCGTTTGATCCGCGACTGATCAGCGTCATTCCGGCCGCTGTTGCAAAAGCCGCCATGGATTCAGGCGTTGCGCGCAAGCCCATCGTCGACATGAAGGCCTATGCCGCGCAATTGAGTGCCCGCATCGATCCCGTCGCGGGTGCCATGCAGCGTATCGTCGAGCGCGTGCGCCGTTACCCCAAGCGCGTCGTGTTTGCGGAAGGCGAGGAGGAGCAGGTCATTCGTGCTGCACTCACCTTCGTCAACCAGGGCTTTGGCACGGCCATTCTGGTTGGCCGCGAAGATCGTGTTCGGGAAACCGCAGACCGCGGCGGGCTGGATATCAACGACAAGCATATTGAAATCCACAACGCCGCCTTGTCGAAGCGCAATTCGCTCTACGCGCAGTTTTTGTACGAACGCCTGCAGCGGAAGGGTTATTTGTTTCGCGATTGCGCCCGCCTGATCAACCAGGACCGCAATCATTTTGCGGCGGCGATGGTGGCGCTGGGCGATGCAGATGCGATGGTCACCGGCGTGACGCGCAACTTTTCGCTGGCGCTCGAAGAAGTCCGCCGGGTCATTGATGAAAAGCCCGGTCATCGCCTCATCGGCGTGTCGTGGGTCATCGCCCGCGGACGGCCTGTTTTGGTCGCAGACACGGCTTTCGCAGAGATGCCGAGCGCTGAGGAAATTGCAGCCATTGCAATTGAGGCTGCAGGCGTTGCGCGCCGGCTTGGTTACGAGCCGCGCGTTGCCATGCTGGCGTTCTCAACCTTTGGCCATCCGCAGGGCGAACGGGCGGCGCACGTGCAGCGCGCCGTCAAAATTCTCGACGCGCAGCGTGTGGATTTTGAATATGACGGCGAAATGGCAGCTGATATTGCGCTGAACCGCGAAAAGATGGCGTCCTACCCGTTCTGCCGCCTGACCGACACGGCCAATGTGCTGATCATGCCGGCATTCCACTCAGCATCCATTTCAACACGCATGTTGCAGGAACTTGGTGGGGCAACTGTGATCGGCCCGCTGATTGTTGGCCTCGACAAGCCGGTGCAGATCGTGCCGCTGGGTGCCAAGGATTCGGACATCGTTAATATGGCAACGCTGGCGGCGTTCAATCTGGGGTCGTAAGGGCACTGCACCTTGCGGCGAGGATGAGGTCGCGAGATCCCATTCATTTCGTGTTCACTGATCATAAGCTTGACTATGAAGGCTTATGAAACGGGAACTCGTAAATGAGAAAAATCGTCATACTACTCGCACTTGTTTTTTGCGGGGGCACAGCGACAGCTTTCGCCATGCCGGTTCAGTCCCAAATGATTGAAACCGGCATTGAACGGGTGGGCTGGGCGCCCGGATGTCCCCCTGGATATCACCTTGGTCCCTACGGGCAACGTTGCTGGGCGAGGTTCGCCTGTCCGCCTGGTTTCCATGCGGGTTACTATGGCAACAGTTGTCAGGCCAACCGGCCGCGATATCGTCCTCGCCCCATGCCGCGCTCTG
>CAIZGQ010000146.1 GCA_903932565.1 uncultured Hyphomicrobiales bacterium | reverse complement strand
CGCGCCTGTTCAAGGAAGTGCGTGAAAAGCGCGGCCTTGCCTATTCGGTGAGTTCGCAGCTCTCAACCTCAGACCACACCTCAACGTTTTCTGGTGGCACCTCGACCAAGAACGAGCGGGCGGGTGAATCGCTCTCTGTGGTTGAAGGCGAAATTGCCCAGATGGCGGCTGACGGCCCTACGGCGGAAGAACTCGACAAGGCCAAGAAATACCTCACCGGCTCTTACGCCTTGCGGTTTGACTCCTCGACCAAGATTGCAAGCCAGCTTGTGCATCTGCAGACCGAAGGCCTGCCGCTGGCGTTTCTTGATGAGCGCAATGTGGAGATTGAAGCGGTCACGCTGGACGATGCCAAGCGCGTCGCCAAGCGCTTGTTTGATGGCAAGAAGCTGCTGGTGTCGATTGCCGGGCGTCCGGCCGGGCTGTGAGGGTTTGGGTTGCCCCTCATCCGCCCCGCGCTGCGGGGCACCTTCTCCAAAGGGAGAAGGAACAGGCTGCCGCCAACCTTCTCCCTTGGGAGAAGGTGGCACGCGGAGCGTGACGGATGAGGGTTCATAACACGCACCCGCAAAACCAGTCGTTTCAAAACCCCCGCCATGCTAGAGAGCGCGGGACTACAAAGATTTCTATATGGGGAGCATTGTGATGAAGCGTGTCGAAGTCGCCGGATTGAGCGTCGAAAAAGTCCTTTTTGACTTTGTGAATACGGAGGCCCTTCCGGGCTCCGGCATCGAAAAAGACGCCTTCTGGGCTGGCTTTGCAGCCATCGTCGACGATCTCGCCCCCAAGAATCGCGCGCTGCTTCAAACCCGCCACGAGCTGCAGACCCAGATCAATGCCTGGCACAAGGCCAATGCCGGCAAGCCCATCGACATGCCGACCTACAAGGCCTTTCTGACCAAGATCGGCTATCTGGAAACCGAAGCGCCCATCGCGCCCGTCCAGACGACAAACGTGGACGCCGAGTTTGCCTCCATCGCTGGCCCGCAACTTGTGGTGCCCGCGTCGAACGCACGCTACGCGCTCAACGCCGCCAACGCCCGCTGGGGCAGCCTCTATGATGCGCTTTACGGCACCGACGCCATCGACGAGACCGGCGAAGCGGCCCGCGGCAAGGGCTATAACCCGGCTCGCGGCGCGCTGGTCATCGCCCGCGCCAAACAAACGCTTGATCTGGCTGCTCCGCTCGCCAGCGGACACCATGCCGATGCCGTGTCCTACAAAATCGAGGGTGGCAAGCTCACCATCGGCCTGAAGGATGGATCGTCCACCGCCCTGAAGTCGCCGGCACAGTTTGTCGGCTATCGCGGCGACGCGGCGGCTCCCAGTGCCGTGCTCCTCGTCAACAATGGCCTGCATCTCGAAATCGTCTTCGACAAGACCTCAGCCATCGGCAAAACCGATGCCGCTGGCATCTCCGACTTGGTGCTGGAATCGGCTGTGTCGACCATCATCGACATGGAAGATTCGGTTGCCGCGGTTGATGCAGAGGACAAAGTTGAAATCTACCGCAACTGGCTTGGCCTGATCGAAGGAACGCTGTCGGCGAACTTCGAGAAGGGCGGCAAGACCCTCGTGCGCAAGCTCAACGAAGATCGCGTCTACACCAAGCCAACCGGTGGCGAGCTTGTGCTGCACGGACGCAGCATGATGCTGATCCGCAACGTCGGCCATCACATGTTTACCGACGCTGTGCTCGATGCATCGGGCGCGGAAATCCCTGAGAACATGCTGGATGCGATTGTCAGCGTGCTGATTGCACGTCGCGACATCATGGGCCTCAACCGCCTCAAGAACAGCCGTCTTGGTTCGACCTATATCGTCAAACCGAAGATGCACGGCTCTGCAGAAGTGGCCTTTGCCAATGAGCTTTTTGGCCGTGTCGAAGATTTGCTGAAGCTGCCGCGTAATTCCATCAAGATGGGCATCATGGATGAGGAGCGTCGCACCAGCATCAACCTCGCCAATTGCATCGCAGCGGCCGCGCATCGCGTGTGCTTCATCAATACGGGCTTCCTGGATCGCACGGGGGACGAAATCCATACCTCGATGGATGCCGGCCCGATGGTTCGCAAGAACGATATGAAGGCCCAGGGCTGGATCGCAGCCTACGAGAACAACAACGTCGATGTTGGCCTGCTGAGTGGCCTGCGCGGCAAGGCGCAGATCGGCAAGGGCATGTGGGCTGCTCCCGACAAGATGGCCGACATGCTGGTGCAGAAAATTGGACATCCGCAATCGGGTGCCAACACAGCGTGGGTGCCCTCGCCCACCGCCGCAACGCTGCATGCCCTGCATTATCATCAGGTCAATGTCGCCGACCGCCAGACCGAAATCGCCAAGCGCCCCCGCGCCAAAGTGGACGACATCCTGACCATTCCGACCTCACAGTCGAACTGGGCTCCAGATGCGGTGCAGCAGGAATTGGACAACAATGTTCAGGGCATTCTTGGCTATGTCGTGCGCTGGATCGACCAGGGTGTCGGCTGTTCCAAGGTGCCGGACATCCACGATGTGGGCCTGATGGAAGACCGCGCCACGCTGCGCATTTCGAGCCAGCACATTGCCAACTGGCTGCGCCACGGCATTACCACCAAGGCGCAGGTTGAAGAGACGCTGCGCCGCATGGCGGTCATCGTCGACAAGCAGAACGCTGGCGATGCGCTCTACAAGCCGATGGCACCGTCGTTTGATGGCGTCGCCTTCAAGGCCGCCAGCGACCTCATTTTTGAAGGCCATACGCAGCCCAACGGCTATACGGAATTCATCCTCCACGCCCGCCGCCGTGAAGCAAAGGCGGCTGGGTAAGGGGTTGAGCCTGCCGCCGCCCTCCTCCCAAGGGAGAGGGTCGGTCTAAATTGCAGCTATCCTTCTCCCTTGGGAGAAGGTGTCATGCGGAGCATGACGGATGAGGGTTCTCAGGCT
>CAIZGQ010000145.1 GCA_903932565.1 uncultured Hyphomicrobiales bacterium | reverse complement strand
CTATCTACACGAACTGGGGCAACCGCGCCTATTTTCCGCGCGCCGATCGCTCGCTGTCGCCCGGTGAAGTGCTCGAAGCCTTCCTCGCACAATTCTATGCGGACAAACCAAGCCCGCGCCTCATCCTGCTGTCCCACGCCATCGAAGGCGATGCCATTTTGAGCGAGGCGCTGTCGGAGCGCATGGGACGCAAAGTCGAAATCGCCGCACCCCAGCGCGGGGAGCGGCGCGAACTTGTCGAACACGCGGCCAAGAATGCGCGCGAGACATTGGCGCGCAAATTGTCAGAAACGGCGAGCCAGCAAAAACTGCTCAAGGCACTTGAAGAAGCCTTTGCGCTGGAGCGTCCGCTCCGCCGCGTCGAAGTTTACGAAAACTCCCACATCATGGGCACCAATGCGGTGGGCGGCATGATTGTCGCGGGCCCCTCCGGCTTCATGAAAAGCCATTACCGCACGTTCAACATCAAGGATCCGAACGTCACGCCGGGTGACGATTTCGGCATGATGCGCGAGGTGTTGCGGCGACGCTTTGCCAAGATGAAAAAGGATGAAGCCGCTGAAGCGGACGCAGCTCCCTTGGACGATGCGATGGCGCACCATGCTGATGTTGCAGCCGTAGACACACCCGCTGTCCGGGAGAAAATCCCGGATGACCCGGACACATTTCCATCCCGACCGGACCTCATCATCATCGATGGTGGGCGTGGGCAATTTGAAGCAGCGCGCGCGATCCTGTCCGAGCTGGGTGTCGAGGGCGTCGCCATCGCCTCCATCGCCAAGGGCGTGGACCGGAACGCCGGGCGTGAGCAGTTTTTTGTGGAGGACAAGGAGCCGTTTCGGCTGCCGCCGCGCGATCCGGCATTGTATTTCGTGCAGCGGCTGCGTGACGAGGCGCATCGGTTTGCCATCGGAACCCATCGTGCGCGCCGCAAGAAGGAATTCACCAAGAGCCCGCTGGATGACATTGCGGGCATCGGCCCAACCCGCAAACGGGCGCTCCTTCAAGCATTCGGCACGGCGAAGGCGATTTCCAGGGCAGGTCTCGGCGACCTTGAAAAAGTGCCGGGCATCAACGCGGCCACCGCCAAGCTCGTCTATGACTTCTTTCAGGATCGGTCGAACTGATGGATACGCCGCCGCATTCGCAAAATTCGTCCTGCACGCCCAGCGCTATTGACGGGGGCAGCGTGAGCCTGTTCCCTCCCCGCCCATGGTGAACATCCCGACTCGCGCTCCTCGCCGCGCCCTCAACCTGCCCAATCTTTTGACCTATGGTCGCGTTGTGGCTGTTCCCATCATCGTGGCCGTCATGTTCTGGCCCGAAGAATACTGGATGCGCTGGATTGCGCTGGGCATCTACGCCATCGCTGCCATCACAGACTTTTTTGATGGCTATCTCGCCCGCGTGCTGAGCCAGCAATCCTCGATGGGGCGGATGCTCGATCCCATCGCAGACAAACTGCTGGTGGCCGCCGTATTGTTGATGCTGGTGGCGGATCACACGGTGCAGAGCTGGTCGATCTGGGCTGCCATCGTGATCCTTTGCCGCGAAATTCTGGTGTCGGGTCTGCGCGAGTTTCTGGCGGAGCTGAAGGTGTCCGTGCCGGTGAGCCGCGTTGCCAAATGGAAAACGACCGCACAGATCGTGGCGCTTGGCTTCCTCATCGCCGGGAAATCCGGCGAGACCGTCGTTCCAGGCACGATTATGATCGGGCTGACGCTGCTTTGGATGGCCGCGATCCTGACGCTTTACACGGGCTGGGACTATATGAAGGCCTCGTTCCAGCATGTGATGGATGAGTAAGCGATGAAAGCGGTCTACTTTGCCTGGGTGCGCGAGCGTATCGGCAAGCCCGAGGAAGACATTGCACCACCGGCCGATGTGACAACCATCGAGCAACTGATCGCCTGGCTCTCGGCCAGGGGCGAGGAATATGCTTACGCGTTCGAAAACCCGACCGTGATCCGCGCAGCTATCGACAAGATGCATGTGAAGCAGCATGCGCTGATCAGCGG
>CAIZGQ010000144.1 GCA_903932565.1 uncultured Hyphomicrobiales bacterium | reverse complement strand
GGTCGGTCGCACATTCGCGTCCGTGCTCGTCGAAGATGCGAATGTCTTTGTCCGGCAGTGGCAAGCCAATCGAGCCAAGTTGGTGGTCGGGCGGCAAGTCGGGCGCGCCCAGCGCCACGAATCCGCCGATTTCGCTTTGACCATAGCTCTCGGCCAAGGGCAGTTTTAGCTCATCGCGGAAGGCTTGTTTCAAGGCGGCTGGGACAGGCGCGCCGCCCGACACGCAGACCCGTAAGGACGGCGAGACCTTGAGGCCCTTGCCAATGCCGTCTCGCACAGCGCTGAGCACGTCGGCCAGAAGAATTGGATTGCCGACAAGAATGCTGGCGCCAGCTTCGTTCATGGCCGCCAAGCCAGCCTCTGCGCTCCATCGTCCCATGACATGCACAGACGCGAGCCGGTGAAGTGGCGGAAGGAGATTGGCCACGAGCTGGTAGGAGCTCGAAAGCGCTGTGGGCCCAAAGGAAATATCAGAACTGGTTATCCGCAACCGCTCCGCGATGCAGCTGGTCGCGCGCATGGTCGGCTCATGCGCGAGGCACGCGCCTTTGGGCTGGCCCGTACTGCCGGATGTGTAGGAGAGATGCGCGATGGCTGCCTCATCGCTGGGATCAAGCGGCGGTGAAAATCCCGCATCGATCAGATCCGGCCAGCTCAGAGCGCCGTCCTGTGGACCATCCATGCACACAAGATGCTTGATCTGCGGGCGCTTCTTTGCGGCAGCCACGATCTGTGCGTGCAGATCATGGGTGTAGATGACCAGCGTGGGATCATGATCGCCGAAATAATAGTCGAGGTCGTCGGCGAGCTTTACGTTCACCAGAGCTGCAATGGCTCCCACCCGCCAGCAGCCGAACATCGCGACGAGATAATCCAGCCCGTTATGGGCAACAATCGAGACACGGTCGCCCTTGCGGACACCCAGATGATGCAGCAGGCCGGCTGCAGCCTCCATCGCAACCACGGCCTGCGCGTATGTCAGACGCCGTCCGCGGTCAGTCCAATGGAACGCGGTTTTGTCAGGAACCCGGTTTGCGCCGCGGGTCAGCAGTTGGTGCATCAGCACGCGAGCATCCTTCGCCAGTCAGACGAACGGCCACGCGACAGGGGATGCCGCGCGGCGCGGTGTCGAGATCAAGCAGGAACTTCAATCTCGCCATGCTTGGTCAGAAGTTCCATCAGGCGCTTGCGCATGATCATGCCCGGGCGATCCGACGGCATGTGGTTTTCGATTTTGCGACTGATATCAACGATGGCATCCGGATTGGTGGATTCCAGAACCTCACGATCTTCCTCGATAATCACCGCATCCCAGTCGATGAGTTCCTGCGTGGAGCAATCTTCCTCGCGGTCATTGCGATACAGGATTTGAACCAGTTGGATGCTGCCGTCGTTGATCGGCGTCGCGCAGTTGAAAATGATATGACGAATGCCTGACGGATATTCGATGTCGAGCGTCCGGCAGAATGGCAAAAACCATTTGTTGCGCATGTGGCGCTTCGTCATCGGCTCCGTGGTGCCGGTGATGCGATAGGCCATGGGCGGGTTTTTGATCGGCACAATTGTTTCAGCTTCAAACCCGTAGTCTGTTTCGTTCAGCTCATATTTTTCGGGCTTGGGTTGTTCGGAATCGCCAAATGTTGCTTTGTGCACGAATGAAAAGTGCGCGTTATCAAACGAGTTTTCCATCAGGCGCAGCGGCGCGCATTTCCACACGTCATAAAACTGGTGAATGCGTCGAAAGCCCGGTGCGGTATCTTCAGGCAGGTGTGGGATATCGGCATAAGGCTCGGCCAATGCAACCCATGCATAGCCGTAACGCTCCTGACAGCGGAAGCTTTTGGCAGAGACGTTGGGCAAAGGCTGATCTGCCGCAAATTGCGGGATTTTCACGAGTTTGCCGGTGCCATCATATTCCCAGCCATGATAGCCGCAGATGATGTTGCCGTTGACGACCTGGCCTTTGGACAGCATGGCGGTGCGGTGGCAGCAGCGGTCCTCAAGTGCGGCCGGCTGGCCATCCGCCCCGATGAACAAGACGATCTTTTCGCCGAACAGGGTGAAGGGCTTTGGTCCATCCTTAAGATGGTCGACAGGCATGGTGGCGTACCAATAATGCCGCAGAACATTTTGCCGGGTGGTGAGCATGGAAGTGCACTCCAGTGTCACGCGACGTCGGCACCCCTGACCGTGAGCCGACACATCGGATGCGTCGCGGGCTAGATTGTCACGTGAACACCAGACTTGGCAGCAATTCGCATGCCAAAAACGCGGTTCCTTGCCGTCTCACGCAGGCGCGGGGCTCACTGGCTTGACCCATCAAATCAGCGCCAGAGCGCTGCAATGTCTGCCAAGATCCCGTTCGAAAGCGGGCCGAGCGAAGCTGCCCCGACGGCGTCATCAATCTGCGACAATGCGGAAAACCCGCCCAGAATGGTTGTGACATCGGGGTTGCTGAGAATGAACCGGTACGCCATCTCCACCAGGCTCATGCCCTGGCGCTGGGCCAGCGTCTGGAAACTGCGCGCAAGATCCAACTTGCCTTGCTCAGCCAAGGCATCAACGTCCTTGGGGCGCGCCAGGGGGTGGGTCTGCTGACCGCTCAGCAGGATGTCTGTCAGCAGGCCCCCGGCGAGCGGACTGATGATTGCGCTGCCAGCCCCTGCTGCTTTGGCGCGGGCAAGGATATTACCGTAATCCTTGGTGACGAGCCCATGTGAGACTGACTTGAGCCCAGCCGTTGGGTTGAGCAGGGTGTAGGGCAGGTTGAGGATGTGGAAGAGGCCGGTTTCCAGAATGGTCTGCGTTTCGGCAGCATCATGTCCACGCGAAACAAAGCCGCTGAAGCGGATCTTGCCGGCCTTCAACAGGCGATGCACGCCCTCGATTACCCCACCCGGTCGTAGATAATCTTCGATCCAGATGGTGTGGTAATTCTTGCCTTCCAGATTGGGGTTTTTCGCCACCGGACCGTTATGAATTTGCAGCACATCGATGACATCCACGCGGAGCCGACGCAGACTGTCCTCGACCGAGCGTTCCATGTGGTTTGCGATATCGCTTAAATTTTCAGCGCGGATTTCCACCTTTGTTGTGATGGTGGGCCGTGCTTTCAGTGCTTGCAGGGCGCGGCCGAGATTTTCTTCCGCAACGCCCGCACCATAATCAGGTGCGTTGTCGAAATAGGTCAGGCCGCAGTCGAGGGCGTGGCCGACCGCGCGTTCCTGTTCGGCTGCCGTGCCGCGCACCATCAATCCCGCATTGCCACCGCAGCCAAAACCAATCTCTGAAATGGTGAGATCGGTGTTTCCAACGCGCCGCAAT
>CAIZGQ010000143.1 GCA_903932565.1 uncultured Hyphomicrobiales bacterium | reverse complement strand
CTCGAGATCGGCGATGGCGTGTTTGAAGTGAAGTCCACCAACGGTGACACGTTCCTCGGCGGTGAAGATTTCGACATGCGTCTGGTCGAATATTTCGCAGCGGAGTTCAAGAAAGAGCAGGGGATTGACCTCACCAAGGACAAGCTTGCTCTGCAGCGCCTGAAGGAAGCCGCTGAAAAGGCCAAGATCGAACTCTCCTCGGCAACCCAGACCGATATCAACCTGCCCTACATCACGGCAGACGCGACCGGCCCCAAGCATCTCGCGCTCAAGCTGACGCGTGCGAAGTTCGAGGCTCTGGTCGATGACCTGATCCAGCGCACCGTCGAGCCCTGCAAGAAGGCGCTCAAAGATGCCGGTCTGACCTTCGGGCAAATCGACGAAGTCGTTCTGGTGGGCGGCATGACACGCATGCCGAAAGTCCAGGAGGTCGTGAAGCAATTCTTCGGCAAGGAGCCCCACAAGGGCGTCAATCCGGACGAAGTCGTCGCCATTGGCGCGGCTGTCCAGGCGGGCGTGTTGCAGGGCGACGTGAAGGATGTGCTTCTGCTCGACGTCACGCCCCTCTCGCTGGGCATTGAGACGCTGGGTGGCGTTTTCACCCGCCTGATTGATCGCAACACAACGATCCCGACCAAGAAGAGCCAGGTCTTCTCGACTGCTGAGGACAATCAGACAGCCGTGACCATCCGGGTCTTCCAGGGCGAGCGTGAAATGGCGTCTGACAACAAGATGCTCGGCCAGTTCGATCTCGTCGGATTGCCGCCCGCCCCGCGCGGCATGCCGCAGGTGGAAGTGACCTTCGACATCGATGCCAACGGCATCGTCAATGTTACCGCGAAGGACAAGGCCACCAACAAAGAGCAGCAAATCCGCATTCAGGCCTCGGGCGGTCTGTCCGATTCTGACATCAACCAGATGGTGAAGGATGCGGAACTGCATGCGGCTGAGGACAAGAAGCGCCGTGCGCTGGTCGATGCCAAGAACCATGGCGAGGCTCTGATCCACTCGACCGAGAAGTCGGTGCAGGAGTTTGGCGATAAGGTATCGGCTGCAGACAAGAGCACGCTGGAGGCGGCGATTGCTGCCTTGCGCACCGCTCTTGAAGGCACGGACGAGGAGGCCATTACGGCCCGCACCAATGAGCTGACCCAGGCCTCGATGAAGCTTGGTGAGGCCATGTACAAGGCGCAGCAGGGAGGTGCCGAAGCTGGTGGAGACCCGGCTGCGGCCCAGCATGAAGAAGATGTGATCGACGCTGACTTTAAGGAAGTCCACGACGACAAGAAGAAGTAAGCTTTAAATCTAGCGTTTGTGTTTCAAGAACACGAGCCTGCGTGGTCGATCAGATCACGCAGGCTTTTTTCTGGCCTTGGCTAGGGGTTCGGCATTTGGTCGCCGCTTTCCTCAAGCCACTTTGATGTCAAGCTCTTGAGCCATACACCCAGGCGTTGGTGTCATTTGAGCGCTTGTCAATGACCGCTGGCACCATGCTCGGCACCGGCGTGGGCCATGGCTTCTTTCATTTCAGCTTCAATGGTCTTGAGCTTCACCCCGCCCGGATCAATGCCTTCAACGGCATCTTGATCGGAGTGATCACCCACATGCGCCTTGCGTAGATTTTTGTAGGCCTCCGCACGATGCTCGACCTCTACCTCCGCTTTGGAGACTGTGGTGTGGGTGTTGACATAGGTCAGTCCAATTTGACCCACAGCCACAACGCCCACGACAATCGAGACGTACCAGGCCTTTTTGTTGCTCATGAGGACCGCAAGGGACGCCAGAATAATGGCGACTTCGGCAATTAACTGGGCGTGCTCATAGCCTTCCGTGGCATCAAAATGCGCGTTGATCAGCGGCACATAACTGGAAGCCCATTCGCTGCTGATTTTACGCTCTGCGGCATAATCGGCATAAAGCCTGACAAAGCGGTCGCGCACATTCGGGTTCATCTGTTCAACGCTTTGCGAGCGCATGTTTTCGATATTGACCAGGACGACACGATATTTCGTGCTCGCACTGGTGGCATCTCCGCTGGCCTGGGTCTGCTCGATCATGGAGCGCATCATCTCATTGCGGGAACCGCCCACAAGGGCCGAACAGACGGCCACCAGAACACCAATGATGGCCATAGTCAGACCAATATATTTACCATAATCACCCCCATGCCCGGCATGGCTGGTGTGTTCGGCATGCTCAAGAACACTTCCCATATCTTATTACCACCATTTCAGAATTCTGCTTTCTATGAAGCACGAGGTAGGTATGTGGAGATGTCAGACTGTGTCAATTCTGGCTGGGCAGAAAAGCTTTTTTTCTAACTAATATCAAAGGCTTTCGGGGTCCGAGTTCGCCGAACAGAAGAGGGTCCCACTTTCACGCCGGGTGTAGGGAGCCGCGTCCCATCCAGCGCCCCTGGCGCGGCTCTCGAGGCCATCAGCTCAGGGCTCGACGTTCGCGTGCGTCGTGCTTACATCAAGGGGAGATTTGGTGTATCGCCAACCAGTGGTGGTGCCATTTGCTGTCCCCTTGAAACGCGCAACGAACTCTCAACATGTCAAAACGCGATTTTTACGAAATCCTCGCTGTCTCGCGCACCGCGACAGAAGCGGAGATGAAAGCCTCGTTCCGCAAACTGGCGATGCAGTGCCATCCGGATCGCAACCCCGGTGATGCGGCTGCTGAAGCCCGTTTCAAGGAATTGAACGAGGCGTATCAGTGCCTGTCGGATCCCCAGAAGCGCTCGGCCTATGATCGCTTCGGACATGCTGCCTTTGAAAATGGTGGAGCAGGCGGTGGCGGCATGGGCGATGGCTTCGCCAATTCCATGGCCGACATTTTCGACGACTTGTTTGGCGACATGATGGGTCGCGGCCGCCGTCAATCCAATGGGCGCGAGCGTGGCAACGACCTGCGCTACAACATGGAAATCGATCTCGAGGAGGCCTTCAACGGCAAGGCTGCGACCGTCAAGGTGCCGACGGCTTTGAGTTGCGAAGCGTGCTCTGGCACGGGGGCCAAGCCCGGATCAAAGCCCAAGACCTGCGCCACTTGCCAGGGACAGGGCCGGGTCCGCGCGCAGCAGGGCTTTTTTGCCATTGAGCGTACCTGCCCGACATGCCAGGGCCGTGGCCAGACCATCGACAATCCCTGCCCCGTTTGCTCGGGCGCTGGCCGCATCACCAAGGACCGCTCGCTGTCGGTGAACATTCCCGCCGGTGTCGAGGACGGCACCCGCATCCGTCTGGCAGGCGAAGGCGAGGCCGGGCTGCGTGGTGGGCCGTCAGGTGACTTGTATATTTTCCTGTCGGTTCGCCCTCATGCCTTCTACCAGCGCGATGGCGCTGATCTCTACTGCCGCGTGCCGATTTCGATGGTGCAGGCAACCCTCGGTGGCGAGTTCGGCGTCCATACGCTGGATGGATCTGAGTCCAAAGTGCGCGTGCCTGAGGGCACCCAATCGGGCAAGCAGTTCAAGGTGAAGGGCAAGGGGATGCCGGTGCTGCGCTCGCGCGACGTCGGCGATCTCTACATTCAAGCGGTGGTTGAAACGCCGCAGAATCTGACCAAGCGCCAGCGCGAATTGCTGGCCGAGTTCGAGACCGAATCGACTGCCAAAACGCATCCTGAATCTGCTGGCTTCTTCGCCAAGATGCGCGATGTGTTCGGCAATCTGTCAGGCGCATGAGCGCCGACGTGAACAGTGCGGCGCCATCAACTGGTGGATGCATTGTGCTGACGACAACTGACACGCAAGACCACGCAAACCTGATCATCGACGCTGTTTTGAAACAGCGTCTCGCCGCCTGTGTCCAGACTCTTCCAATCCAAAGCGCCTATATGTGGAGAGGGGAAATTCGGAACGAGCCCGAGTTACTCCTGATCCTCAAAGCGCGGCGCGTTGATTGGGATGCGCTATGCGCTGCCATCCGCGCCGCACATTCCTATGAGACGCCGGAAATCATCTGTCTCGATATAGCTTCCGCAGATCAGGCCTATCTCGCATGGGTCATGAATCGGGGCGGGTGAGTTGATCAAACCTGCCCGATGCCACGATTGTGGAGACGACGTTCCCAATCCAGCGCCTGCTGAACAATTGATGGCAAATGATCGTGCTTGGGCACCCACCCCAACACGCTGCGCACGCGCGCATTGCCCGCGATGATGGCGGCGGGGTCTCCCGCGCGACGGCCGGACAATTTGACCGCGAAGTCGACGCCGGACACTTTTTTCACCACGTCGATCATTTCCAGAACGGAAT
>CAIZGQ010000142.1 GCA_903932565.1 uncultured Hyphomicrobiales bacterium | reverse complement strand
CTGATGTCGAAGCAATTAATACATTCAAAACAGTTGCTGAAAATGACATGATCGCCCCAAAATAGTTTTGCGGAACAAATTACATTTCTTTACAGTTACTGTCACGCGATTTGCGCAATTCACAATTCCGCTGTGATCGTCCACCTTCTAGGGATCGACTGTCTTAATAAATATCACCAGAAAATTCAGGAATTCCCTCTTCGGCACATAACAAGACGGCCCCAAACCTCTCAAACACCTCGTTCCTTATGAACCTCCCATAAACTTACCTTGGTTATACTCCCGCAAAGTGTGCGTTGGAGTGTGCCATGAGTAAGGATTGGGTGGGCCGCCGGAAGGCCGAGCGAGCGACTCTCATGCTGAAAGCATGGGTCACATTCTTTGACGACGAATTGCCCGCCGTTGAAGCCTCCGTCATCGACATCAGCAAGACGGGCGCGAAGATTGAATTTCTGTCACCGGGCCCCTATCCGGACGAATTCAATCTTTCAGTGCCCGCCCGCAACACGCAGCACATCGCAAAAGTGCGCTGGCAGGTAGGCAACCAGGTCGGCGTGGAATTCATCGCGGCCCGCAGCGAAGACAGTGTCGACTCCCTTGTGACCCGTGTGCGGGCGATGGAGCGGCGGTTCGGCGCGCTTGAATCCGGCGAAACGGGCGAAATCGACTCGGCTGACCTCAGCCCTGTTGTGCAGCGGCTGGAAGAAATCGAGACACGCCTCAACGCCGTTGCAATGGAACAGCTTGCACCCGTGGGTGAGCCTGCTGTCTCGGCGCAGGCCCACAATGCCGTGCTGGAGCGACTTGCCAATCTGGAACAGCGCCTGGCCGAACTTGGCACACAGCCAGAGTCCGTCCTGTCCCCGGCTGAACCATCACCCGAGGTTATCGAGCGCCTGACACGTTTTGAATGCCGGCTGGACGAGCTGACCAACGACCTGCAGAGCCGGATTGTTGCGCCAGCTCCTGCTGCGCCCGCCGTCATGGCCACCCCTGTGGCCGACACGACCGCAGAACTCGCCCGCCAGATCCTGTATTTTGGCGAGCGCCTTGCCGGGCTGGAAGCTGCCTTTCAGGAACGCTCATTCCAGCAGTTTGACGAGCCGCTGGAGGCTTCAAAGGCCAATGAAGAGCATGACCATCTCGCCGAGGTGTTGAGCGCCACAATGACCCGCCTCGCGGCCCGCGTGGAACAGATCGGCCGCGACGTTCAACGCTTGCAGGCAGACATCACAGCACCAACCCAGCAGCCCGCCACCCCGGTGGCAAGGCTCGTGGCCGAACCTGTGGTCGCACACTCAGCCGCGACACCACCGGACGATGATGTGCGCAAGGACGTGGCCAGCCTGAAAGCCAGCGTTGAGACCCTGATCCTTGCCATTTCCATGGGGCTTGGCCGCGCGGCGGCGTAACGGGCGCGGGTTCAGGCGAGCACCCCACATTGACCCCGCCCCAGGCCTTGGCTTAGGGGTCGATGACCGCCGTTGGACTGATTTGCCGATGCTGCATCCCCTCCTGATTGAAACTGTTGGCGCCATCGCCGCCTGCTGCACGACCCTGTGCTGGGTGCCGCAAGCCGTGCGCATCATCCGCACCCGCGACGCCAAGGCGATCTCACTCTGGACGCAGGCCGTGTTCACATTCGGGCTTGTGCTGTGGCTCGCCTATGGCGTGCTGCTGGGGAGTTTCCCGCTCATCGTTGCCAACACGGTGACCTTTGCGCTCGCCGCCACAATTCTGGTGCTGAAGATCCGGCTGGGCTAGGCGCAATTCAGGAGCGGTTCGTCAGATCCGTTCCAGCCACGGCAGGCGCGGTGCAATCACGTAATTGAGCTGCACCAGCACGATGAAGCCGATGCTCCAATAGGTATTGTAGACGCACAATGCGGCGCCGAACGCATACAGCGATTGTGCGATGATGATGCGCCGACAGATCGCGGCCGACGCCTCCGGGGACAGGTCGTCGTCCACAAGCTGGTGCCGCTGCGCATAGGACCAGGTGAAAAACAAAACCACGCCCAGCACCAGAATGTTCAGCCAATAGATGACGAGCGCCAATCGGAAGGTGATGAAATTCGCCAGCAGTGACGTCGAAAACGGCATGGTCGCAATGAGTGCTAAAAACAAAAGATGCAGCCAGGACAGGTCACGGTCGGCGCGCTTGAGATGATTGAGCTGCGTCTGTTGGCCGACCCAGAAAATGCCCAGCGTCAGGAAGCTCAGCACATAGGTGAGCATGCGGGGCGCGAGGTCCACGAGCGCGCCAAGCAAGGCCGTGTCATTGGCAATGCCATGCGCTTCGGGGACATGGACCTCCAGCACGATGAGCGTCATGGCAATGGCAAAGAGCCCGTCGCTCAGAGCTGCGATGCGCTCGATGCTGCTACCCGCAAAGGCGTTATAGAATTTTGCCATGCCGCAATGTGGTCAACGCACGCGCATCTCGTCAAGCTACGCGCGCAGGCTGCTTGGATGACGTGAGGCGAACAATGATCTTGTGGAATCAAAGTCTGGCAGAGCGCGTTGGGTGGCTTCAAAATTTCAGCCAATCAGGCCAAGCACGGCACCCTGACTGGCCAGCACCACAAGCCAATGCAGTCCGTCCTGCCAGATCAGCGTCTTGTTGCGCCGCTGGAAAACGACGT
>CAIZGQ010000141.1 GCA_903932565.1 uncultured Hyphomicrobiales bacterium | reverse complement strand
TTTGTTACATTTGAAAGCATTAGTGTTATTGTTCAATGCTGCAATTAACAAGAAAAGTATTTCTAGATAGAACACTGTCAAAGTTGTAAGTGATGTTCAAAAAAAACATTATTTAGCTCCTGATATTTAATTACAAAAAAATTTTCCCTTGTTGACATTCATTGTTTTCAAAGCTAGTGAAAAAACACACTGAGATTTTTTTTTCTTAAAACATATTATTTCTTAAATAGTCTTTACCAGTTGAGCTACAAAAAGCGACTACTACAACCACCCCAGCAAAAGGTCCAATGAGTTCGTCGCAAATGTAATAAAAATCAACGAAACCATAGATATAGCTATATTAAAACACACCATTCCGGCAAATGAATACTTTGAGCTAGAACGTAGCATGGACCCAGTTGACGTTGAGGATGAGCTCACCGCATTGGGCTACCCCGATTTTGGACCTGGTGACGGGCTCAGCGTGCGAAGCGGTAAGGTCAGCTCCCTGCCTGTGAAGCATGGCGTTGACCTCATTGAGGTTTCTCAGAAGCTATCCCAAGGTATGTCCGGTGGCCCCCTGATTAACAACAAGGATGCTGTTGTGGGAGTGATACACAAGGGAGGGGTGAAGGAGGACAAGGATTTAGCTATCGGAATAAGGTTTGTTGATGAGCTTTGAACTAGCTGACAAATTCGCCCTTGGATCGCCCCAGAGTTGACTATGCGGAACTTAGACCACGTCAATCGGTAGTGCATCCCCGTTTTGATGCTGGGACACGGAACTACGCTTCGCCTACAACCGCAAGGTCTCGAAGATACTGGTGTACGATGAGCGAAGTGGTCCCATGGTCCGGCGGAAGGTCAAGGCCCAAAAGCGGCGCACACAAAACGAGCCGTGCGCTATATGCGCTCAACCCCTGCCGGAGAAGTACTCTGTGATCGACCGCATACGCGCCGCTGATGGCTACACATTTGAAAATACACGATTGCTGTGCGAGCCCTGCGACCGCAAGGTCCAGGAGGAACGCGGCTACACCTGACATCGCATCGGCGATACCCGTTCGCCCGTTTCAGCCTATCCCAGCTGTCTTCGGCCAGTTACACCATGGTTGCCTGAGCGCGTTCCATTTGCCGTAAGGTGGCACCAACGTTTAGCCTCCTACCTTTATGCTAGCATGCAACTCCGGAAACCCCCGAAAGCCGGATAACTCCACACTTGCACCGGGTTTGGCAGAGCCAAATTCCCGCTCAAAGTCTTCAACGGATTTGATCGCGCGGCCATCCAAGTATCCAATCGTGTCACCCACGTGAATACCGGCACCAGCAGCTGGTGCTCCAGGCGTAACGGCAGTCACGTACACGCCAGATTGATGGGGATTATAGGTCAGCCCTTGCAATATTTCTGGCGTGATCGTTGCGATCTGAAACCCTAATTGAGGAATGTTTTTTGCCTTAAATTCCCAAGTCGACCACGTTGATGAACAATCATCCAGTTTTAATTCAGTACAACGAACAAAATGCATCGGCTCACCGACGGATCCGCCCTTGTATTTTAGCTCCCGATAGTCATTCTCAATTTTTTCGTATTCGACATCCCCCTCAGCCTTTCCAGTCATCAGTACTTTCAAGCCGGATACGTCGAACTCGGCGTCTGAAAGACCAGATCCGAACAAATCAATTCTTAGATACATTTTTTTCGAGTATCCAATAAGTCGAGACACTTCCTTTGGCCATTTGAACGATGCCAAATTTGTAACGCCATCGTCTGGATGGATAATTGCGAAGCTGAGTGGTGAATGTTCGTCAAAGCGAAATTTAATGTGATCGCCGACAATTTGGCCGTTTCCGTCAAGATAGACCCGCAGGGAAGTTATATTTCCAACTGTGAGAAAATTATCTCCGCCTGTTGTGAAAATGCAAATTCTGACGCGGGTCGGTTTGTAAGGAAAATTTTGACTAACTGAGTTAATTGATTTCAGGCACGCATAAAAGGATTTAACTCCCATTGCGTCAGTATTGGAGCTGTAACCCCAATGCTCAATTGAGCCGTCAGTTGCGGAAGTATTTTCGTTATGATTGCGCACCTTATGCGCTGGCGTCGCAAAGCAGACAGAAGACAGTAGAGTAGCTGTAATAAACACGGCCGTGAAGCAACTAGTCGGTCTCAATATTTTACTCCCCGATTGCATTTTAGTTCTCACGAAGGGCACGTCCGCTCCTCAAAGGGAACCAACCCCCAAGCTGCCAATCGTCGGCGTTCAACGCAATGGGACAGTTGGGACGAACTATGATTGATATTTTTTATGTGTTATCGTTCTCCGCATGATCTGTTCTATATGTCTCGATCGCAACCTGAGCGCCATCGATGACGCTCTAACGAGCGGCGTATCCGTGCGCGTGGCTCAGGAACGGTTCGGCCTATCGAAGTCGGCCATCGCTCGGCACCGTCAAAACTGCCTCGCGCCGAAGGTAGCGGCGGCGGCGCGGATCATGACCCCCAGCGAAGGCGCGGGGACAGTCAAACGGGCCAAGGCGATCCTTAAGGGAGCGCCTCCAGCGGCGGCAGACGTCCTGACGCTCACGGGCCTGTTGGAGCGAGTAGCGCGGTCTCTGGACCGTCTGGACGGCGCTGCGGATGCTGCGGCGGCGGACAACCTCCACGCCGCTCTGGCAGCGGTCTCCGGGCAGCTCTACAAGGGCGTGGAAACGGCGGCGAAACTCCAGGGTATGTACTCTGATGTGAGCCCCGCCGACCGTGTGCCGTTCTCAATCCAGATCAACCTGCCGCAGGCTCATGACGCTCCAATGGGCAACGTCACACACGTTCGGCAAACAGCTCATCAACTCCATCCAGAATTTCTGGAAAATGACGCCGAATGAACGGCGGGAGCTGCTGTTCAAGGTTCGACAGCCTGTCCTCTCGATTTTGGTGCCAGTCGGTTAGGATCGCATCCGCGAGCTGTTCCGAGAATTTCGGATTTGTCCCCGCGCCTTGGGCGTCGTAATCCGTCAACGTGAACTTCACCCCACCCGTGCTGAGCGTCGTGGCGTCGTCGCTTAATCCGATCATGTGGCGGACGAGCGCATCGAATGCTAAAGCATCCATCAGGGCGTCTTGAGCCGCGATATACGACGGATGGGTCAAGATGGCGGTAGACTGTAGTCGGCTCTGCAGTTTGTTTAGCCTTTCTGCCGCCGCCCCAATCGATCCGTTTCGCTTGACGAGCTGCTCAGTTACCAACGTCAGAACGGGCATCAAGGCAGCGGGGCCAGAATAGGTTTGGTCACCCAGATCCAATTTGAAGTTGTAGGGGTGTCCCCATACAATCGACCTATTAAGCCCCATGAGGACGTCACGCCGATTTGGTAGGTCGTCCGGGTCATTGAGGCACTGCACTGCTTCATACGCAGCCTGCACTTCCTGTAGATCGGATGCCCACGGCATTTTGCCGTAAATCGCCGCCTGCAAGTTCCCCCACGCGGTTGCGTCGTCCATAGCGCTCGCTGCGGTAAGTTCGACGCCATCTGGATAAATGGCGCACCATCGATAGACATGATCATATTGGCCAAGAGATCGCTGTGAGCGGCGCTCTATGGTTGGTTTAATCGACGGGGACTGGTCATCGGCGGTCAATGTCATTGTAAGCATCACTACACCTCACGCGTTTTCTGGCCGGTCGGGCCGGACGAAATGTTAGGAGGACAACAGCGCGGAGCAGGTTGGCCGCGCTGGAATAAAGTGCGCGATATACCCCCTATAACCCCCACGCTAGCGCAGCGCAGCGCGCACATAGGTGCGGCTCCGAAGGCGCTGAAAGCTCCAGACTGCGATATTGCGCTATCGCGCACCTCAGCGCAGAACCGCCGGAACTTGATCACGGTACGCCCGGTCATTGGACAAACGGTCCCGGAGGCGGGTCACTGGCGAAGGGTGTTGCGGACCAAACCACGGTCGTGGCGTTCTCAGTCTTTCGCGTGGCGGGGTTATAGAAGGTCAGGCCGACTGTCACCCATCCACGATTGATGGCGCTCTCGACGATCTTCTTGGCCTGCTGGCGGACCTGCGACGGCGTGGCGTTAGGGTGCATGTGGGGTTGAATGGCGTGCGTCACGGCTGCGCCGAACGTCCGCCCCTTGCCGCTAGCCTGTCCGTTGAACGGCAGCCCCCCCACGCCCTGAGCGAGAACCTCTAGAGCAGCTCTGACCGCCGAGAGGTCCACTTGCTGCCGTCCGGACAGGTGCGGTGTGTACGGCGTTGCTACGGCGACAGTGTCGCCCCTGGTGTACGGGGGCTCCGCGTTGTCCATCTGGACGCCGATCAGCTCGATGAAGTTCTCACGCCCGTTCGGCGTGTAGTTCGATTTCAGCCCGGTCAGCTTTCGTATCGAGTGCTCCGCTCCGAACGGGACCTCAAGGTCTTCGATCTCTCGCGCTGTTAGGCGCTCCATCCCGATCACATACCGGGCGGCGTTGACCCAAGCGGCTGCGCCCATGGCGTCGTTCGCAGACATCTCGCCGGACTGATCGTTTCGGCCCTTTCGGGTGTGGGCCGCGAGAATGTTGGCGTAGCGGCCCTCACGCGCCCGCCTCTTGAGCGCCAAATTGACCTGATAGACGAGGGCGTTGTCGTTTAGGCCACCCGGCATGAGCGCGCTGATGGGGTCCAGGAAAACCACATCTGGACGAACCGCGTCGATAATGGCTTGGAGCCGATCGATACCCTGGGGATTGAGTTCGTCCCCGCTGCCGTGAACCCGTGGCCGGGTCAGGAAGATGCCCTCAAGGGCGTCGGAGCCCATGACAGTGATAGGAAGATCGTCGGGCAGCCCAAAGTGCTGACACGCCGCCTGATATTTCAGGGCTTGTTCGGCTGTGCTGTCTTCAAAGTTGAGGCTGAGCACCCGTTGAGGGACGACAACGTCGATACCGAGAAGCGGCCTGCCGGACGCAAGTGAGAGCGACGCCGAGACCAAAAAACTCGACTTTCCACCTGAGCCGGGCGCAACCAGAAGCGTGTTCTCGCCACGCTGGATGATCCCCCCGAACTCGTTCGGTCGTTTGTACCGGGTCTGGAGGATCGCGCTGAGGCGGTACCGATCAAGGTCGGAAGCCACCGCCTCCGGCAGCTCCTCGACCTGCGGCTCGCCGCGCTCTGTGCCCAGCTGGATGGGCGACGTGATGTGTCCGAAGTGTGGGCACCCCCCGCAGATCGACGGCTGGCACTCGAACAATTTGGCGCAGGACGTGGGACCAAACCCCTTGGCCTGATCGAGCTTGGCCTGCGTCTCACTCTCCGAGTATCCGTCGTAGCCGTTGGACCAAGCGTGACCCAGCTCGTCGCCCTCGATGGTCTTCGCCAGAACGCCCAGCACCCCATACCAAGTGGGCTCATCCACATCACCGCGCCGATCCCGAACAAGACCAACCACGCCGCACTGCTGCGCGATAATCTCGCCTGACGACGGCGGGTGCTTACGGTGCGGGCCTTTGAGATCGGCATTCAATCCGCGACCGGAGCCGAGCGCAGCTGCGAGCATCCGATTGATCAGAGCGGCAATACGCGGCGGTGGCTCGCCAAAGCCCAGCTCGAAGGGCTCCGCGTCTATCTGTCGAGCGGCATGCTGACCTATGTATCGGCCCACAACGCTCTTGAAAGCCTCTGGTGTCATCGTCTCAACCGGGCTGATCAATGCAGACCTCCCGGCGACTTTCGAATTTGTGGTTATGCGTTCCGGGAAGTCGCAGGACACTGGTTATGTCCGCCGTGCGTGTCGGGTCCGCTTTCAGACCCCATTTTACCGTCGCAGGCTTGAGAAGGCGTGCGGTCTCGATC
>CAIZGQ010000140.1 GCA_903932565.1 uncultured Hyphomicrobiales bacterium | reverse complement strand
GATCTTCAAATCGCGACGCTGCCAGAGCACCCGCCACAAGCAACGAGATCTGACGTAGGTCGCCTTCGCTACCGGCGATGCGTGCTCTTCGTTGGCCGGGCCCCGCCAGGCAGGTCGGCTTTCCACAATCTCAACGCTCGGACCCGTTATGCGGAATGCAAGATCTACGGACGAACGGATATGTGCCGGCGGTCGACGACGTTGCATGAATGAATCCATCGCTCTGTGCACCCGCGCCAGTTCGATTTCAGCGAGCGCCACGACCGCTACGCCACTTTCTGCAGGTTGACCGTATGGGCCTTGAGGCTAACTTTGAGACACTTCCGTATTGCGTCGAAAATTGCCGCCAAGTTATCCATGCTTGGATTGCCTTTGGGCGAAAGCATCCTATGGAGACTCTTGCTCGGCGTGGCCGTTACCTTGGCCAACCGTTCAAAGCCAAGAGTTGCGTTCACGAGATCGCGCAGAATGAGACGCGCCGTCTCCGGCTCGCCACTCAGAAACAGCGTTGCCGCCTCATCCAGGAGCGCCTTCGCGAACGCGGGATCCCGCTCGACGCGAGCGACAACTGTCTTCTTGAAATCACGAGTAAGCGCCATTGTCTTTACCTCTTTCGCTTCTTGGCATTGCGGTCGATCGTCGGAGGCGCCTTTCGGGCCTTGTACTCCGCGTGCAGCGCTTTCGCCCGATCGATATCTGATTGCTGTCGGCGCTTGGTTCCACCGCCGAACAACACAATCAGCAATTCGCCGTCTTTCGCCAGATAAATCCGATAACCCGGACCCCAATCGATTACGTATTCGCCGATGCCTGCAAACCACTTCACATTGGACGTGTTGCCGAGTTCCATGCGCAGTTTCGCGGTCGTGACCTTCGCCGCCGCCTGGGCGTCCAGGCTATCGAACCATTCTGCGTATGGACTCGTCCCATCAGGGCGAATGTATTCTTCCACCCGGATTTTCATTGGGGTATAGTAACATTTACGTTACCTCGTGGCAAGCAACGGACGGATCATGCCTGCAGGCCGCGGGTGCTGACCTGCCGTTTACAATCTGCAATCTAACAGCGGCGCTCTTTTTACCCGGGCCGGCGAGCGGTCAAAGCTGACCGGCTGCTGCCCATGGCAGCCGTTGGAAGTAGACCGTCCGCTGAAAATACTCACGCGTGTCCGGCTTTGCCCGTACGTGACCCGGAGTTTGCGCCCACGACCGTCGCAATCGCAGAGGTAAGGTTCCGAGACATCCCTTGTGAAAGCAATTAGAATTCGCCCATCGCGCCCTGGGAGACTGCAAAATGATCAAGACTAAGATTCGATGGACCTGGGCAACCGTCATTTTCGTGTCTCTTGTGCCCCGTACATTCGGCGCACCGGAATCGCAGTCGGACATCGCAAACAAAATTAGAGCAGAGGCTGCAAGCATCATCGCCGGTATCAATGCGCATGATGTCGACCAGGCTACGCACTTCGACTCCGACGACATTGTGTCTATGGAAAGCGGCCGCCCAGCATCGTATGGCATT
>CAIZGQ010000139.1 GCA_903932565.1 uncultured Hyphomicrobiales bacterium | reverse complement strand
GAAAAGGGACCGGTCCGTGTGCCGCAGGAATTCGTCTTCATGGATCGGGCGGCGATTGGGCTGGGCGGCGTGTTCCTGCATTTGGATGCACGACTGAACTTCCACCGTTTGTTTGAGGACGCCATGGGCGCAAGCTTTGACGCGGACGCCGTGGCCGCGCGGCAGTTGGAAGCGCTCAAGGCTGTTGGGCTCGTCGACAACCTTGCCTGAAGGAAGGGCTGGCACGCGCTGACCGATCTGGGCGATACTGTCGTCTATGACGGACATGTCCCCCAGCAATGCGCCTGAACTCAGCGTCACGGAACTGGCCAATGCGCTGAAGCGCACGGTCGAGGATCGGTTTGGCTATGTCCGGGTACGGGGTGAGGTGTCGGGCTATCGTGGCCCGCATTCATCCGGGCACGTCTATTTCAGCCTGAAGGACCAGGGTGCGCGTCTGGATGCCATCATCTGGAAGATGGCCTTCGCCAAGATGAAAATCAGGCCTGAAGAGGGGCTTGAGGTCATCGCCTCCGGCAAGCTCACGACCTTTCCGGGCAAGTCGAGCTATCAGATCGTCATTGAGAGCCTTGAGCCCGCAGGAGTCGGGGCGCTCATGGCCCTGCTGGAGGAGCGGCGCAAACGGCTTGGCGCCGAGGGCCTGTTTGACCAGGGCCGCAAACGACCAATTCCGTTTCTGCCGGCCTTGATTGGCGTTGTCACATCGCCAACGGGTGCTGTGATCCGCGATATCCTGCACAGACTGGAAGACCGTTTTCCCCGCCCAGTCCTCGTGTGGCCGGTTCGGGTCCAGGGTGAAACCAGCGGGAGTGAGGTCGCAGCCGCCATTCTTGGCTTCAACGCCCTGCCGCTTGAGGGGCCGATCCCACGTCCGTCTGTGATCATTGTTGCGCGGGGTGGCGGGTCTCTGGAGGACCTGTGGGGCTTTAACGACGAGGCGGTCGTTCGCGCCGTGTTTGAAAGTACCATTCCGGTCATCTCAGCGGTCGGCCATGAAACGGATTGGACCCTCATCGACCACGTGGCGGATCTGCGCGCACCAACCCCCACTGGGGCCGCGGAGATGTGCGTGCCGGTTCGCTCGGATCTGCTGGCAACATTGGCGGACCTCGCGCGTCGCCAGCATGCCGGAACACGCCGGATACTGGACCAACGATCATCTGCGCTGAGGTCGCTCGCCCGGGCGCTTCCCTCAGGCGATGCCGTTGTTGCGGGTCCCCGCCAAAGGCTGGACCGCGCGTCTGAGAGGCTTGATGCGCGTCTGACGGCGTCGCTGCAGGACCGTCGGCTGCGTCTCTCGCGCGCCTCGACCCTCCTGCAGCGGCATTCGCCGCAATCCGAATTGGCTCGACGTCGGGAGCGCTATGAAGGCACGGTGCGGCGATTGCGGGCGGCGCGTCAGACAACAGGTCAACGCAAGTTCGATAATCTTGCGGCATTTGTCCGGCGGCTCACAACAGCGATGGAGGCGAGGACGGGTCTGGCCCGGCAACAGATTGCATCGAGCCAAGCGCGCGTCAGTCTGTTTCATCAACGGCTTCGATCGGCGGAGGCGGCAAATCGGCAGCGTTCACAGGTCCGATTGCAGAGCGCTTCAAAGCTTCTCTTAGCGCTCGGATACAAAAATGTTCTGCAACGGGGCTATGCGCTTGTTTTGGATGAGGGCGGCCACCCGGTTCGCAGCGCATCGGCGCTTCATCCCGGCTCACGCGTGGACCTCCAGTTTGCGGAAGGGACGTCAGCTGCCTTGATCCTCTCCGCTGAGAAAACTGCGGCAACGGTCACAGACAAGCGTGATACAGCGTTGCTGCCTCAGCTGGCACCCCCCGGACAGACGAAGAAATCTCGCGCTGTCCGAGCAACGCCCGAACTCAAGCGTGATCAGGGGTCCTTGTTTTAGGCCTACTTTCCGTCCTATCTCCAACAAACGCCTCCAAAAAAGGCCAAGAACCAAAAAACGGCCCAAGGACATCATGCGTATTGCCTTCTTGTCGGACATACACGGAAACCGGGAAGCACTTGATGCTTGCCTGGCCCATGCTGGGCGCCAGACGATCGACCGCTTCGTGTTTTTGGGCGATCTCGTCGGCTATGGGGCCGACCCGGTCTACATTGTCGACAAGGTCAATGAGTTCAAAGACCGTGGCGCCCTGGTGATACTTGGCAACCACGATCTGGCGGCCGCCACAGGCGACACGTCCAACATGAATGAATATGCCAAGGCAGCCCTCGACTGGACCTTTCGTGAGCTTGATGCGGATGCACGGGCGTTTTTGAAAAATCTACCCATGAGCGAGGCTGATGAGGATCGGCTTTATGTGCACGCCGACGCGTTCTCGCCGACCGCGTGGAATTATGTGACGGATGCGTCACGCGCTGAGCGATCCATGCGCGCGACCACAAAGCGTTTGACCCTGTGCGGCCATGTGCATCGTCCGGCACTTTATCACATGATGCCAACGAAGCCGGCGGTGCATTTTCTGCCGCAGACGGGTGCTGGAATCCCTGTCGTCGGCAATCGACAATGGCTCGCGGTGATGGGCGCGGTCGGCCAACCTCGCGACGAAAACCCCGCTGCGGCATATGGGGTTTTTGATACAGCGACACAGGAGCTCACCTATCTCCGGGTGCCTTACGATATCGAGAGCGCAGTTGAAAAAATTCACGCAGCAAAATTGCCACGAATTCTTGCAGCGCGTCTGTTCGTTGGACGTTGAGCAAATGAGCATCCCGCCTCAGGCGGATTATTGTTTCCGTGACGGCTTATTTTGAGGAATGAGATGGTGCGCGAAGTCCTTGAAACCGGCTCGACTGTTGATGGATATCTGATCGGCGAAAAGCTGCACACCGGTGGGATGGCGACACTGTGGCGTGTCTCCAAGCCCGGCATTGACGTCCCGATTGTGATGAAAGTGCCGACCATTTTGGACGGCGATGACGCGACGATTATTGTCGGGTTCGAGATGGAAATGATGATTTTGCCGCGCTTAAGCGGCCTTCACGTGCCCAAGGTTTATGGCATTGGCGATTACTCCCGTCGCCCTTACGTGGTGATGGAATATATTGAAGGTCGAGCCCTGCTGGATCGGCTGGATGAAGCGCCACTGCTGCCTGAGGATGTTGCAACCCTGGGCGCGCGCATTGCGACGGCGCTTGCCGATCTGCACCGTCAAAATGTGGTTCATCTCGACATCAAGCCCTCCAACATCATGATGCGCGCGTCAGGCGACGCAGCTTTCATCGACTTTGGCCTGTCACGTCATTTGCAATTGCCCGACCTGCTGGAGGCGGAATTTCAAGTGCCAATGGGCACGGGACCTTATATTTCGCCTGAGCAACTCCTGCGCAATCGCACGGACCGACGTTCGGATATCTTCTCGCTTGGCGTGTTGCTGTATCACTTCGCAACGAAGGTCAGGCCGTTCGGATATCCGCAAAGCCATCATCAATTGCGTAAGCGTTTGTGGCGCGATCCAATTCCGCCGCGAAAATTGCGGCCCGATATTCCGCCCTGGCTACAGGAGATTATTCTTCGCTGCCTGGAGCCGGATCCGAAAGATCGCTACCCCACGGCTGCGCACTTGCTGTTTGATTTGCAGCATCCCAATCAGGTGCAGCTCACAGGGCGTGCACACAAGGTAACGCGTGACCCGATTTTCACCGCGTGGAAACGGTGGTTTCGCGTTCAAGGGCTTGAGGCCGTGCCGCATCAACCCGAGCCTGGCTCCATTGCAGCAGCGCCCATTGTCATGGCCGCAGTGGACCTCTCTGAGGGTATGGAGGCATTGGCGGAAGCACTGCGGCTAGATGTCGGGCGAATGCTCAGCACGTTGCCGGACGTGCGCCTTGCCTGCGTGAACGTTTTAAAACTCAATCGTCTCGCCATGAATTATTCGTTGGATGAGGAAGGTCGCAACATCCACGTGCAGAAATTGGTGGAACTCAAGGAATGGGCTCGACCCCTGCGTCTGGAACAGGAGCGCATTACGTTCCACGTCCTTGAACATGCCGAGCCTGCACAGGCCCTTCTTGAGTTCATCCGAAGCAACCATGTCGATCAGGTTCTGATCGGTGCACGCGGCAGCTCGACCTTTCGGCGATTTCTCGGCAGTGTTTCGTCTCAAGTCGTGGCCGAGGCTGAATGCACCGTGACAGTTGTGCGCGTGCCTTTGCCCGGCGCGCTCGGCCTTGTGCGCCCCGTCAGCGCGTCGCCTCTGGTTGAATCAACGGCCAAGGGCGCATAGACAGCGCCAGAACGTCCCCAACCTAGAAGTTTTGCGGGTTCCCCATGCCGAGCAGTCTGACATGAAAGTTCTCCTGATCGGCTCCGGTGGGCGTGAACATGCCATGGCGCTGGCTCTGCGCAGGTCCGCGCGGTTGGAACACTTGTTCATTGCGCCCGGCAATCCAGGAACAAGTCTTCTGGGCGATAACGTTCAGATCGACGTCACCGACCACCAAGCCGTTGTCGACTTCTGCCGGGTGATGGGTGTTGGCCTGGTTGTCGTGGGACCGGAGGCTCCCCTTGTTGCGGGGCTGGTAGACGACCTCGAAAATGCTGGGATTCCAGCCTTCGGCCCAAGTAAGGCTGCCGCGCAACTTGAAGGATCCAAGGGGTTCACGAAGGACCTGTGCCGCGAGTTCCACATCCCCACTGGCGACTATCAGCGGTTTTCAGATCGTGACGCCGCCCTTGCCTATGTCCGGCAGCTGGGCGCACCCATTGTGGTCAAGGCGGACGGCCTTGCTGCGGGCAAGGGCGTCATTGTCGCAATGAGCTTGTCTGACGCCGAGGCGGCCATCGACATGATTTTCGGCGGTGCGTTTGGTGCCGCCGGGGCCGAAGTCGTGGTCGAGGAATTCCTTGAAGGTGAAGAAGCCTCATTCTTTGCGATTTGCGACGGGACACGGGCGCTCGCCTTCGGGGCGGCACAGGATCACAAGCGCGTTCTGGATGGCGACCTTGGTCCCAACACGGGTGGCATGGGTGCATATTCGCCAGCGCCTGTCATGACCGATGAAGTCGTGGCGCAGGTCATGGCGCAGATCATTGAGCCAACCCTGAAGGGAATGGCCGCCCGGGGGACGCCGTTCAAGGGCGTTTTGTTCGCCGGATTGATGATCGGTCCACAGGGGCCGCAGCTGATCGAGTTCAACGCCAGGTTTGGCGATCCGGAAACGCAGGTTCTTTTGCCCCGCTTGCAGACTGATTTTCTCGACCTCCTGCTTGGTGCGGCGACAGGACATCTGCCAAATGGGCCTGTGCGGTTTTCAGATGAGACAGCGCTCACGGTCGTGATGGCGGCAAAGGGCTATCCCGACCAGCCCGAGCGCGGCACCGAGATCCGCGGCGTCGAAAGAGCAGAGGGTCTCCCGGGGGTGATTGTCACGCATGCCGGCACCGCCAAAGACGGGCAGCGGCTTATTGCCAATGGCGGGCGAGTCCTCAATCTGACGGGTTTGGGCGCCAGCGTCGTCGAGGCACAGTCGCGCGCCTATGCGGGTGTTGATGCGATCGACTGGCCCGGAGGGTTCTGTCGCCGCGATATCGGCTGGCGGGCGGTGAAGCGATAGGGCTGCGTCAGAATTCTCGCCCTGCCTTGGTTCTGTGCTAGAGGAGCGGCAATCGGTGTCCAGCCAGCGAAGGCTGCTCGCATTTGTCTAAACCGGAATAATAACGTGCGTTACATTTCGACCCGTGGCCAAGCTCCGATCCTGTCCTTCACAGACGCGCTGCTCGCAGGTTTGGCCCGCGATGGCGGACTTTACCTGCCCGAGACATACCCGGTTCTGTCAAAGAACCAGATCGCAGCTTTGGCCGGTCGCTCCTATGCGGACACGGCAGAGACCATCACATCGCCGTTTGTAGCTGGAACAATTGAGCCGTCGGCTTTCCGCTCCATGCTGGACGCGTCCTACGCCACATTCCGCCACCCCGCTGTCACACCACTCACGCAGATCGATAACAATCTGTTTGTGCTCGAGCTCTTCCATGGTCGCACGCTGGCGTTCAAGGATGTTGCGATGCAGCTCCTTGGCCGCATGATGGATCATGTGCTGAAGCAGCGGGGCCAGCGCGCAACAATCGTCGGCGCAACATCGGGTGATACGGGTGCTGCCGCAATCGAGGCCTTCCGTGGCCTTGATCAAGTGGACGTGTTTATCCTCTACCCGCACGGGCGCGTGTCAGACGTGCAACGGCGTCAGATGACGACGGTCGAAGGCGACAACATTCACGCCATCGCGCTCGAGGGCACATTTGATGATTGTCAGGCCATTGTGAAAGGCCTTTTCAATCATCACGCGTTTCGGGATTCCATGGGCCTGTCGGGTGTCAACTCGATCAATTGGGCGCGAATTCTGGCGCAGATCGTCTATTATTTCACGAGTGCGGTCGCCCTTGGCTCGCCGTATCGGCCAGTCTCGTTCACAGTCCCAACCGGCAATTTCGGCGATGTTCTGGCGGGCTATATTGCAAAGCGTATGGGCCTGCCGATCAGCCGACTTGTCGTGGCAACAAACGAGAACGACATCCTCGCGCGGGCACTGGAAACAGGAAGCTATGCGCAGCAGGGTGTGACAGCCACACAATCTCCGTCCATGGATATTCAGATTTCATCGAACTTCGAACGCCTGTTGTTTGAAGCATGTGACCGGGATGCAGATGAGATCAGGCGTCTGATGGACAATCTGCGCCAGTCCCGCAGTTTCGACATTCCGCCTGCGGTGCTTGCGCGAATTCGTGCTGCGTTTGAGGCGGGGCGGACGAGCGACGTTGAGACGTCGGTAGAGATTGGTCGTGTTTATCGCGATTCGGGATACCTTTTGGATCCGCACACGGCTGTCGCAACCCATGTGGCGCGTGCCGCACTTTCCAAGGACCCGGCGACTCCAATGATCGTTCTTGGCACGGCCCATCCGGCGAAATTCCCGGATGCTGTCGAGAAAGCCAGCGGGCAACGGCCGGCTCTGCCCCTGCATCTCGAAGACCTGATGGGCAAGCCGGAGCGCTTCACCGTTTTGCCGAACGATTCCCATGAGATAGAGGCTTTTATCAAAACACGTGCACGCATTTCGCGGATGCCCGCATGACCATTGAAATCACCAAACTGCCATCGGGCCTGCGCATCATCACAGACCAGATGCGTGATCTGGAGACCGCGTCGCTGGGGGTTTGGGTCGCAGCCGGCTCACGTCATGAAGCGAGTGACGAGCACGGTCTTTCGCATCTTCTTGAGCATATGGCGTTCAAGGGAACGCAGCGGCGCAGCGCGCGGCAAATTGCGGAAGAGATTGAAGCCGCAGGGGGCGACATCAATGCCGCCACATCCGTCGAGCAGACAGCTTATTACGCGCGGGTGCTGTCGTCGGATACCGGCCTTGCGATTGATATTCTGGCTGACATTCTGACCGACAGCTTGTTCGACCCCGCCGAGCTCGAGCGCGAAAAAAGCGTGATCCTGCAGGAGATCGGTGCGGTCGAGGACACGCCAGACGATCTTGTGTTCGACCTTTTCAATTCTGCCGCATTCCCGGATCAGCCGCTTGGGAGGCCCATTCTTGGCACCCCGGAGCGGGTGTCGGCTTTTGATCGGGATGCCATCGGCGCTTACATGGCCCGGCATTATGCGGCTCCGGCGACAGTGATTTCGGCAGCCGGTGGTGTGGAACACGCGCGCATCGTGGACGAAGTTTCCGAGCGCTTCTCCCGGTTGGCGCCGGCCGCTGAAGGGCAGATGGTAAAGGCTGCCTATGTGGGCGGCGATCTTCGTCTTCAGCGGAAGCTCGAACAGACACACATCGTGATTGGTTTTGAGGGCATTTCGTTTCGTGACCCGGCCAATTACGCGGCGCATATTTTCTGTAATGCGGCAGGTGGTGGCATGTCGTCCCGCTTGTTCCAGGAGGTGCGCGAGCAGCGCGGTCTGGCCTACTCCATTTACTCGTTCAATTGGGGTTACGAGGACACCGGGTTATTTGGCGTCTACGCCGCCTGCGCGCCCAAGGATGTTGCTGAACTCATGCCGGTGACGCTGGATTGTCTTGCGCAATCGGTTGCAACACTGGATGCTGGGGATGTTCATCGGGCCAAGGCGCAAATGAAAGTTTCGCTTCTCACCGCACTGGAATCCTCATCCGCACGGGCCGAGCAGATCGCGCGGCAGTTGCTGGCGTTCGATCGCGTTCTCGACAAGCAGGAAATCATCGAGCGGATCGACGGGCTGAGCCTCGAGGACGTACGTCGGGCGGGAGCTTCAATGATCAGCAGCGCCCCGACAGTTGCGGCCATCGGCTCTGTCGGAAAAGTCTGGACCCCGGATCGGATTGCACAGCGACTGCGCGGATAGGTTCACGCTCATGGCTCTTTTTCGGCTCGGACCGTCGAACGACAACGCCAATTTTATACGCGGCGAGGGTCTGTACCTGCGCCCCGGCGACATCAGCGATCATCTGGCCTGGGCGCATTTGCGCGAGCGCAGCCGAGGCTTTTTGATGCCGTGGGAGCCAACCTGGCCGGCGGATGATCTGACCCGTGGTTCGTTCCGTCGTCGCCTGCGCCGACAAGCTGACGAAATCGAACGGGATGATGCCTATCCCTTCCTCATTTTCCGCGAAGGGGACGACACGCTTCTGGGAGGTCTCACGTTGGGACAAATCCGCCGCGGTGTCGCCCAGGCGGGCACTTTGGGCTACTGGATGGGGGAACCCCATGCCGGTCGGGGTTATATGACAAAGGCGGTGCGGGCAGCGATGCATTTTGCCTTTGCGACCCTGCGGCTGCACCGCATCGAAGCCGCCTGCCTTCCCCACAATGCGCCGTCGATCCATCTTCTGCAGCGTGTGGGTTTCAAGCAGGAGGGCTATGCCCGCGCCTATCTGCGCATCAATGGCGCATGGCAGGATCATCTTCTCTTCGCGCTGATCGAGACGGACCCGATCTGAACCGCACACCGTCCCATTTTCGTTCAACAGGACTCCGTTATGATTTTGCATGGCTATTTTCGCTCCACGGCTGCTTACCGCGTGCGCATCGTGCTCAATCTCAAGGGGCTAAAGGCCGAACAGATTTCGCGGCATCTGCGCAAGGGGGAGCAGCGCACGCCAGACTATCTCGAGCTTAATCCGCAAGGGCTTCTGCCGACGTTGATCTTGGATGACGGCGAGGTGCTGACGCAATCTTTGGCGATCATCGAATATCTGGACACGCTGTATCCGGCACCTGCGCTCGTGCCGAGCGACCCGTTGCGCCGCGCCCGCGTCCAAGCCTTTGTACTCTCGATTGCGTGTGACATTCACCCCGTTCAGAATCTGCGTGTGCTTCAGGCCCTGCGAGCCGGTGGCTTCAGCGAGGAACAGATGAACGCCTGGGCGGCTGATGTGAACGCGCAAGGGCTCGCGGCTTGTGAAAAGCTCCTCTCGAAAGAACATTCGACATTCTGCTTTGGCGAGGAGCCGAGCCTTGCTGACGTCTGTCTTATCCCGCAGATGGGCAATGCACGCCGTTTTGGCGTTGATGTCGCGAAACTGTTTCCCAAGCTCACGGCAATCGAACAGGCAGCGCTCAAATTGCCCGCCTTTGCCAACGCGTCGCCCGCCGCGCAGCCAGACGCCGAGTAGAATTAGCCAGCGCGCAGGGCCTCAGCGAGGGCCAGCATAT
>CAIZGQ010000138.1 GCA_903932565.1 uncultured Hyphomicrobiales bacterium | reverse complement strand
TGTCCAGCACACGGACGTCCTCGGCCAAAGGCGCCCGCGTCAGGCGATACTCATCGGGATAGCCATCGAGTGAGGCCTGCAGGCTGGCGATTGTCGAGAAATCGAGATCCGCATTGCGCCATTGCAAAAGGCCGACCGGCTCGAAGACGTGATCTTCCAGCGCCTCGATCATCTCAGGATCAAACGGCGGGCACCGACCCGTGGTGCCGAACGTGCCATCACGCAAATGACGCCCGGCCCGGCCCGCGATCTGGCCGATTTCTGCCAGATGCAGACGCCGATGATGCCACCCGTCATATTTCGAATCACCGGCGAAGGCGACGTGATCGACATCAAGATTGAGGCCCATGCCAATGGCGTCTGTCGCGATGATGTAGTCGACCTCGCCCTCCTGGTAGAGCTCGACCTGCGCGTTACGGGTGCGCGGGCTCAACGCGCCCAATACGACCGCCGCTCCGCCGCGCGTGCGGCGGATGAGTTCGGCAATCGCGTAAACTTCCTCTGCGGAGAACGCGACAATGGCGGACCGGCGCGGCAGGCGGGAAATCTTTTTCTCGCCCGCAAATGTCAGCTTCGACAGGCGCGGACGCGTCGCGATGTTGATGCCGGGCATCAGCGCCTCGATGGCCGGGGCCATGGTCTGGGCGCCGATTAGCAGCGTTTCTTCACGCCCACGACGATTGAGCAACCGGTCGGTGAAAACATGACCGCGATCAAGATCCGCTGCGAGCTGGATTTCATCAATTGCCACGAAGGCGACGTCGAGATCGCGCGGCATGGCTTCAATGGTGGAAATCCAATAGCGCGGGTTCTTTGGCTTGATCTTTTCTTCGCCGGTAATCAGCGCGACATGTTCAGGACCGATGCGCGCGACCACGCGGTTGTAGACCTCGCGGGCCAGCAGGCGCAGCGGCAGGCCGATCACGCCCGAGGAATGCGCCAGCATCCGCTCGATCGCAAAATGCGTCTTGCCGGTGTTGGTCGGCCCCAGAACCGCTGTCACACGCCGGGCGCGCTCGGCCGGGTGCAACGCACGGGGAACCGCAAAAGGGATGTTCATCGACGCAGCTTCGCCTCTCGCAATCCCAATTTGGCGAATCGTACCTGATCGGCACGACCTCCCAACATGCCTGTTACGCAGAAGAGCGGCCTTCGGCCCACTCACTCTTGCCGTTGATCGCCAATGTAGGGCCTGGCTTCAACGCCGCAAGCCACGCAGATGGTCTGGCCGATGTGTTCCACAATGGGGCGGAGGTGTGAACGAATCTTCATGCTTTGAACAGGAGGCGAACGAATCGCGGTCGAATCGATTACTCGGCATGAGTCTGTTTTTGTTCGCCGCAACATCTAGACGCGGCCTTTGGTTCGCCACCAGAGCTTGCGTGTTCGGGCAGAACGCCGAATATTTCAGGTCTCTGGTTTGCGCAGGTCTCGCGGACTCCGACGGCCAAACTTGTCAACAGGGGTTCTGCGCTGAATTGCGCGGTCCGCGTTAAGGATCGGGACAGGCTGCGAACAGGCCGTGGACGAATCAGGGCAGATAGATCGTTCCGCCTCCGTCTCGTCTGCATGTGGTAGCGCTGATTTTCGTTGCCGCCAGATCTGGCCGATGCAGTTCGAAAAACATCTCGCTCCCCGCCGAAAATGGCATTGCAAAGCTTAACAGGCGTGCCTTTATGGAGCATCACGTCCGCGTAAAGTGCGCAAATGCATCCTCCCGTCGAGATCGGCCCCGCCAGCGCGGCGGATTATCAACCCATTGCCGACCTTTGGGTCGCGAGCTGGACAGCGGTCATGCCCGCCATTGATTTCAAGTCCCGGCGCGACTGGCTGCTCGCCCATCTCGCAAAGCTGGAGAGCACCGGCTCCCGCACTTTGTTGGCCCGCGATGCTGATCAACGCCCCATTGGCTTTGTGACCCTGGACCCTGCTACCGGATGGCTCGATCAGATTGCCGTCTCCCCCTCGAGCTTTGGCCGTGGCGCTGCCCACGATTTGCTCGACGCAGCAAAAGCCCTCGCGCCGACCGGGCTGCAACTTGATGTGAACGCGGACAACCCGCGCGCAGTTCGGTTTTACGAACGCGAGGGGTTTGTCACCACCGGCACGGGGCGCAATCAAACCTCTGGGCTCCCGACGCGTTTGATGCGCTGGCAGCGCGATCCAACTTGAGCCTGAATTGACGCCTGCGCAGCCTCTCCCTAGTGTCGCGCCGCTCGGCCGATCCCGCCGCTGACAGCGTGTGTCAGCCGCGTGACGCCGCACAGCCTTCAAGTCACGGGACGTCGTCATGTCATCGCAACCGGCTCCGGCCGCCG
>CAIZGQ010000137.1 GCA_903932565.1 uncultured Hyphomicrobiales bacterium | reverse complement strand
CTGCTCTCATGAAATCCGCACCGCGTTCCCCAATCATGATGGAGGGCGCGTTGGTGTTGCCACTCACAATGCTGGGCATGATGGAGGCGTCGATCACACGCAAGCCTTCCATGCCGTGGACTGACAGTCGCGGATCGACCACGGCACTGTCATCCACGCCCATTTTGCAGGTGCCCACGGGGTGGAAGACCGTTCCCACGTTGGCGCGAATAAAAGCCTCAAAGTCCGCGTCGGATTGAACCTCTGCGCCCGGTGCGAGTTCTGCACCCCGATAGCGGTTCATGGCGGGTGCTGCAATGATCTGCCGACCAATGCGCAGGCCGCGCATGATGGCTTTGAGGTCTTCGCCGTCCGGATCTGACAGGAAGTTGGCCTGCAGGCGCGGGGCCTGCAGGGGATCGCTGGACACAAGCTCGACAAAGCCGCGCGATTTTGGGCGCAGCACCGTAGCGTGCAAAAGAAAGCCATGTGCAGGGGGCAGAATGCGGCTGCGGTCCAGGATCAGCGGCATGAAATGATATTGCACATCCGGCTGCGGAAGGCCGGGACGCGTGCGCAGAAAGCCGCCGCTTTCGGCAAGGCATGAGGCGAGAACGCCGCGCTTGGCCGTTATATATTTTACGAGTTCAACTGCGAGTCTCGCGTAGCCACGCGGGGTGGCCGCATGGGTTGTTCGGGACTTGTCCGCATAAACCAGCATGTTATCTGCGTGGTCCTGCAGATTTTGCCCGACACCCTTCAGATCGTGGACGACATTCACCCCCTTCGTCTGCAGATGCGTCGCAGGCCCAATCCCGCTGGCGAGCAGCAGATGTGGTGAGCCGATGGCACCTGCGCAGAGGGCGATCTCGCGCTTGGCCTGCAACGTGAGGGTTTCACCGTTGCGTTCAAGTCGCACACCCGCGGCGCGGCGGTTTTCAAACGTGAGACCGAGGCATGTCGCCTCCGAGATGACCGCGAGATTGGGGCGATTCAACGCTGGATGCAGGAAGGCGCGCGCACTGCTCCAGCGCTCGCCGTTTTTTTGGGTCACCGCAAAATGGCCAAATCCGTCTTGCTCTGCACCGTTAAAATCCGGATTGATCGGATATTGGCATTGCGTGGCAGCCTCCAGCATCGCATCCGCAAGGGGATGGTAATCGCGAAGCTTGGTGACAGCGAGTTCGCCGGAGGTGCCATGATAGGCGTCGGCGGAGCCTGAGAAACCTTCTGACCGCTTGAACCACGGCAGCACATCCTCATAGCCCCAGCCGGTGTTTCCAAGGGCCGCCCAATCATCATAATCGCGGCGATGTCCGCGCATGTAGATCATGCCGTTGATGGTGCTGGACCCGCCCAGGATGCGCCCACGCGGGCAGGGAATGGCGCGGTTCCCCAACGCCGATTCAGGCTCATATTTGAAAAGCCAGTTGCAGACTTTATCGTTGCGAAAGATCGCACTTCCCGCCGGGATGCGCGACTTCCAGGCTGTGGACAGCTTGCGATCGCTGGGGCCAGCTTCGATCAGGCAAACGGTTTTGCTGGGATCTTCCGAGAGTCGCGCGGCGACAACGCATCCCGCCGAACCAGCCCCCACGACAATGTAATCGAATTTTGTCTGGTCCCCGTTTCGCCATTCACCCATGCGCGCAACTTTCTTTCTGCCAGACTTGGGTGATCGTTTTCACGCTGTCAGAACCGTCGTTCGCGCAGATCGCGTTTGACATCCTCGATGACCGGCAGAGGACGACAATCGGCCAGCATCTCCAGCATGGCGGTGCGATGGGCTTCCTCGGTGCGCACAGATTCGCGGGTGAGGGTTGGGTAGCCCTGCCGGTTCAGCGCATCGATGATGATGTCGATCAATTGTTCGCGCATCTCGTGCCCATGAACTTCCGTGATCCGGCTTTCCATCAAAATCCTCCTGATTCACAGGCTTGTCTTCAAGTATCCTACAGCGCGAGGGCCAACGCATTGCGCCGATCATCAGCGACCGCATGGCACAGACCATCGCGCAGGCTGACAAGTGAGACCGATCCCATCAGCCAGTCGCGCGCCGGCCGCATCGCAAGTTCGTGGCCACGTTGGCTTAGGTCGTCCAACCAGGCCGGGGGCATATCTGCCTCGACCGCCACCTGCCGATCTCCAATATAACTCCAGCGCGGCGCGAGAACAGCGCCCGTCATGTCGGTGGGGTCCGTGATCAGATGTGCCAGCACCTGCAGTGTCGTTTGGGTTTGCGCCTGTGCGCCCGGCGTGCCGAGCGCGAAGATTGCGCCATCGGGGGCCTCCGCAATCAAGCCGACCAGCGTATGGCGGGGCCGCACATTGGGGGCTGGCGCGTTGGCCCCGTCTGTGAACGATGCACCGCGATCATTGGCGATCAGGCCGGTCGTGGGTGATAGAACGCGCGCACCGAAGGGACGGTACAGTGAGTGGATCAGGGTCACCACAGTGCCATCGCGATCAACGGCGGCACATTGCGTTGTCTCGCCATAATTTCGCAGCATGGCGGCACCTTCGGCGGCTTTCGGGCCGATGCTTTCGCGATCCTGCTGAACCGCGCGGGCGTCCAGAAGGTCCCTCAACACAGCGGGAATGTCGCCCGCGTGGCCAATGCGTACCGTGTGGCGGAAGG
>CAIZGQ010000136.1 GCA_903932565.1 uncultured Hyphomicrobiales bacterium | reverse complement strand
CTGGAGGCGCGCTTACCCGTGTTCGTCGAACAGGCCTGGGCGTGCTCGCTGGACGAGATCAACTGGGATGCCGAGGGGTTCGGTGCGCGCAAGCTGGACTACCTTGCTTTCCGCCTGGGCTTCTTTTTCGATGGCCATCATGCGTTGGAGGACTGTCAGGCCTTGCTCGAGATACTCCAACACGATCTGCCGACATCCGGCCTCAAAGGGCTGAAGGCGCTCTTCGATCATCACGCCCAGAAAAGCTACCGAATCTGGGCACGGAGGTCACCGTTCGAGACCAAGGACGCCCTTAAAGGCCACGGCTATCGTTGGGATGCCGAGCAGAAATGCTGGCACAAGAATGTTAGCGGGGATGACATCAAACCGGAGGTGGCCTGGCTCAAGGAGGCCGTTTATGGCGGCAGGTCGGTGGAGCTGGATTTTGAGGTGTATGACGCTTACTCGCGTTATTCGGCGCGAGGTGGGCGGGTGACCAAGAAAAGTATCTGAATTCCTGGCCAAAGGACCCGGAGAAGCGCACACACATTCAGTCGGAATTACTCAGGCCTCGCCGTTTCGACTGATCCGACTCCAGACGGGATTGGCGCCTTTCGGGCAGGCTGTTCGGACGAGTCTTCGGCAGCTATCATTTGCACAGCGGTCGTTCAAAATGTTCGGAAAGCGCTGGAACGTAGGTCGGTTCTCGGTCCACAGCGGACGGCCAGCACTTGGAGCGACCCGAGAGGCACCGCTCAGTTATTGAGAACGGGGATTTGGTCTCGAAGCGAACAGCCACGTGCACGATCGTCATTCGACATGGGTTTTCGCTTCGCCTCCGGGTCATGCCCAGAGTCGCTCCAGCGAGACAAATGCCGGTTTGGTTGCGTTTAGACATCATGGTCCTGCAGTAATAGCAGGCGGCCGTCTCGATTTGCAACATCTACGACCTCGATATGTCAACATCCTGATGCCGTTGCGTAATTTCCCTTTTGCGCAACGGTGGCCCGGCCATCGTGGCTGGCTCGACCACCAAGTGGGACCCGACCGATACGATTAAGGGTAGGGCGGGCCTTTCTCTTTCTCACACTGCGCCCGGCAATTCGATACCTTGCTCAAAACGGCACCTTCAAATATCCTCAAGTGGCGAGTCAAGATTTGTCGGTAGCCAGATTTTACAAGCTATTGCGGCGATTACCGGCCCCGGTCCGAGTTGAGAAAGAGCATGAGGCATTTCCGGATTTCCCTGCGTGTCCGCCGTCATAGCTTATTAGCGGTTGATCCATTGGATTTTCCGCGGCTACCAAGACAGGCGCTGGGTATTCACATCCGGCCCGACCGGAGCTTGCTTTACCAGATCATCGACGACCGGTGGAATCACCGTGCCGTGCGCGACCTCTTGGCCGCGCGGGATCCCTCGTTTGTCGCGTTACGAGATTACAACTTGCCGCGGGAAGAGATTTTCCGCCGCATCTACGCAATGCTTGCTTCCAAGCGCGTCGCCTTCGTACCGTTACTGCTTCCCCAAGACATGACCCCTACGTCGTCTGGTGGTGTGCAGGATGCCGGTCGCATCCCCGCCAGATCCGGTGCAGCGCCATCTGCAAGGCCCATTGTTTCGGCCGGTAATGCGGGCACGAGAACTCAAGCCGCAATCCCCGCTGGCGCTCCGATCCCTGCGGCACTTCCGTTGAGCGCTCTTCAAAAACAGGGAATATTCCAGCCGCGGGCAGGGCCGCCTAAACCGTCGGCCGTCGCGCAAACGTCGCTAGAGCATAAAATGGAAATGGCGATTACAGGCTCCCCGCTATCAAGAGAACTGCGCCGCGAACTAGGTGATATCAGCGCGCTCATCGAATCCGTCGTGGTCGGGTCAGGCGCGTTGCTGGCGCTCGCCGCGACTGGCTACGGGGCTGCAGCCGAGGGCATCGGCATTTGCCTTTTACTCGCTGGAGCAGCGATGTCGGGCGCACAGATCGGCAAGGGGATTAACGCCCTCGTCGATTTTTACCGGCAAGTCGATAAGGCCACAAGCGAGAAGGACCTGGAGAAAGCAGGCATCTCATTTGCGGACGGCGTGGCTGCTCTCGGTATCGGTACACTGTTCTTGTTGCTCTCGATTCTTGGCACGCGGGCGCATGCTGCAAGGCGCCGTGTAGGTAGCAGTGGCAGCAACGGCGGCGGTCTAAAAGTGGAGCCCCGGAGGTTTGATGTAGAGTTAAAGCCTGAACCGAGGCAGCTGCTCAAGCCGGTCGATGCTCCGAGGCGCCCGGTACCGGATGACCCAGTAGGGGCCGAAACAGATCCGATAAAGCGGCGTCAATCTGCTAACGACGCGCTGCGTAATACCTCGCAGTTCCAGAAGGATCTTGGGAAGGCGAACGTTTCTCCCCAGCAGTTACAGTTGATGAACAGCAAGGCGGCACCACTAGGTTTCGATAGTCCAGAGCAGTTCAATGACTTCAAAGCTGATCTGGCGAAAGCGCTGAAGCAGGACGGATTGAATGACGCACAGATCGGGATGAAAGGGACGGCTACGACATTTTATTCAGAGAACCCCGGGAAGAGCCCAGGCCATTTTTGGGATGCTGATCCGACTAAGCCGGGCGATTATGATCTAAATCTATTAAGCAAAAAAATGGCACAACAGATGACAAATGAGGGGATTGTGCCAAGCCAAAAATATGGAATTTATCGCACCGCAGATATCAACAGTCAATTTCCGGCTCTATCGGACTTTTCTGCGAAGTGGACCAGTACCCTAGGTCGGGATGTAAACATTGTTGGGTATCCGGCTGACTCGATACCGGTGCGCGATCCAACCGAATTTATGCTGGTAAAATAGATGAACAAAAACTACATATGTATTGATTTCCAGTCGAAAATCGGGCCGGAAGAGAGTTTGGCGAGGCTAAGAAGGACCTTTCCAGATGTCAATTGGCATGGGAGCGATTCGGATACTCAGGGGCCCTCACTTTCCTCCATCGCGACAGGACAACCAAGGCTTCAGCTATTTTTCGAGGAAAACCAACGGAAATTCTGCGTGAATTTTGCCACCTTGGGATTGAGTGGGTTATCGCTCGAAGAGTACAAGATTAGGTTTGTTGCCTACATAAATGAACAGATTCTCCCGATGCTAAGATAATTTGTAGGCCTCGCAAAACTTGCCGCGGCACCCAGAGTCTACCCCTGCGGAAGCTGCAGCCCGAAGCTAACTAGGCACGCGTGCATTCTGGAGTGCTAAAACCTGGCAATCCCTCGGGTCAAGGCAAGGTGGGCGAGGTGTTTCCTTCGTCGCCAATGCGCGGGGATTGATAGAAGTGATTTAGCGTCGCTTGCTCGCACGGGCGAACGCACTGTCGGTCGTTGCGCTCAGAGGTGCTTGATCCAGCTAACCATCGTCCCGCCAAATTCTTGCGTCACGTAGTAGATCGCCCCGCAGGCCCCACCCAAAATCCCGGCCTTGGCGATCGCGGCGTCCTTGCCTGCTTCGCGAAGACAGCGCCAGAGCAGAAAAATGGCGAAGGCCGCGGCCGCATACGCTTTTGAATAGTAGTACGCCGCAATCCATAAGGCTGCGGACGCCAGCAGGATCAAGGCGCCGATGGCGTCGGCCCGCTTCAGGTGCTTGGCTGCGAACTCTGCCGAGAACAACAGATTGTCAGTCATCTCGATATTCCCTCAGGGGAATGGAGCGGTGCGGACCGCTACAGGCGCCGATAATGGATGAGGCGAACTCAACTGTCCAGTTAAGGTTCAGGTTTGAAGTCGTTCAAGTGGTTCAGGATTTTTTTGCGCGCAACTCCCGCACGACGGTACTGCGCCCGCGGCCCGGGCGCCGCTCACTGCATCAAGTTTTGGGAGGATTCCGGCGCCATTAGCCGGTGGTGATCCCGTCGATCTTCATGGAGCATGCCTTCCATGTCCTTGATGGGTGCCAGTCTCGCGATGAACAGTGAACAGCAGTTCCTGATTCGGAATCGAACCTATACCGCGGGCGATCCTCGAGTTCAGGTCGCTCTCGCCGAGATATATGGCTCAGCGGAGCGGCCGCGCTGCCTGTGCGTTGCCGGCGGCATCGACATGTACGTGGCCAAGCTTGACCAGTACGTCATCAAGCGCATGCCGGACAGTGGCTGCCGACATCATCCGAGTTGTCCCTCCTTCGAGCCGGAACCTGGAAGTTCCGGACTCGCCGAATTGCTGGGGGATGCCGTTGTCGAGCGCTCGCCCGAGGTCATTGAGGTCTACCTCGACTTTCCGCTTTCCCGCGTCAGCGGGCGCCCTGCGCCCTGCACGTCGGCCGAGTTTGTGGGAGACGTGTTGGCGTCTCGGCGGCGGATCAGCCTTCGGGCACTGGTGCACCTGCTGTGGGAGCGTGCCGGATTCCATCGATGGGCCCCGGCCATGCATGGGAAGCGTTCCTGGTTGGTGTTGCGCCATCATTTGCTCCATGCCGCCTCCGATCTGCGTGCCAAGGGTGCGCCTCTGCGCGACTGCCTCTTTCTGCCGGAAGCATTCAAGCAAGAGCAGCAGGCGTTACACAGTGAGCGTTGCCGCACCCACCTCGCGCAACTGCATCAGGTTGATGACGACAATCGGTTCCGAATGATGGTCTTGATCGGCGAGTTTCGGGAAGTCGAGTCGACTGGCTATGGCCGTCGTGTCTGGATCAAGCATCTACCGGAGTGCCCGTTGCTGATTGACGAGAAAACGTGGGCGCGTGCCGAGCGGGTCTATGCGCCGCAGTTCGAGGCGCGCTCAGCCGAGGGGCGACGCGGGCTGCGCCTCGTCATGGTGGCGCTGATCTACGCGCGCCGCGAGGGGGTCTACCAGATCGACACGCTGTCCTGCATGCTGACAACGGATCAGTGGATTCCGGTGGACGGCGTGGATGAGTACGCGTTGGTGCAGCAGTTGACCGAGCGTGGCCGGCGCTTTCTCAAGCCACTGCGCTATGACGCCAAAAGCACAGCGGTATATCCGAACGTCTTGCTGCTCGACACGGGACCCTTCCCCACAAAAATGCACGTCATCAGTGTCTTTGCCGATCCCAAAAACCGGGCGGCCATTGAGCGGGCGATCAAGGAAGCCCAAAGTCCGACGTGGGCGTGGACGACATCAGATCCGATGCCCGCATTTCCGCCGCTCAATGCCGTCACAGCGGCCCGCGCCACAGCGACGACAAAGCGGAGGGTCAGCGTGCCCGTCGTTTTTTCATCCGAGTGACGCGCTTTGCCCTCGTGTCGAATCCATTCTCGAGGATGTATTTCATGCTCTGCTTTGTCAGGGGGTCTTCCGGGAAGCCGCCATGGCGGTCAGCATTCGTGCGATAGCCATCCCGTTCATCGCTCGGGGACCATTCGCGCTGCTCGATGGGCACCCAGTCTGAAATGGGCTTGATCTCGGGAAGGACGTAGGGTTTTGTCCCCGACCAGTAGCGCTCCATGCCCACCAAGGGTTTGTCGGACAGTGGATCTTGCTCGCACAGCGCTGATACCAGATACAGCAAGGACTTGTCGTAACCTGGCACCTCAGGGTAACCCGCTTCGCGCGCACTGTTTAGCCCAAACATGCGGAACCGGGAAATGAACGGGCGGACGCTCTCGAGTCCCGCCGCCATGCGCTCAAACGAGATTGCGGGCGCGAGGAACACGACCTCGGCCTTGATCGAGGCGGGTTTGTCCGGGGCCTGGGCGAGGGCCTCGAGGAGACGCTGAATGTAAATCGAACCGGCGCTATGTCCGATCAGGGTGAGCCGCATGTCCGGCTTCCAGACGTCGAAAAGTCCTTTAAGGAAAGCCGTGCCGCCATACATCTTGGCGTTCGGCTTGAACGCGTGGTCGATGAAAACTTTCATGCTGTTCCAGGCTTTGACCGCAGGATTGTCTTCGTCGTCACCAAAGATTGCGAGCAGGAGTTCCTCGACGATGGTGGTGTAGAGGTCATGGTCGCGATGCGCATTGAAGCGCTCAATAATGCGGCTGAGAGGATTATGATGACCACGCAACAGGGTCTTGGTGAGGCGGCGCTTGCCTTTGGGCAGGAACTTCCAGGCCTCAAGCAAGCGCTTTGCAAAATCGTCTAGTTCGCCTTGCGTGACGCCAAGGTGTTGACCGCTGCGCTTTGCCCAGGTCCGATCAAAGGTCTTCGCGGCTTTGGCGACGTCCTTGAGTGACGTCGGCGGGCTCGCAGGCAGCCCCTTGTCCGGGCGGAGCCCCAGGGCAAGATTCATCTTGGCCCCGACCGCCTGGACGCCGTCGGAGGCCAAGTCGATAAAGGCCGCATTGCTTCCGACCTCGTGCATCCATGACCGGATGACCGTGATCAGATCCGAGTTCCAGATGAAAAAGAGGGGATAGGCACCTGCGCCGACGTAGTCCTTCACGAGGTCATGTGCCGTCGTCAGTGCCGCTTCTCGCGATACCAGCCCGCCGTGGAAGAACACGCAGAGGTGCTTGCCATTTTCTCGTTTGAACTGGTCGAAGGCCGCGGCCAGCTCCGGGGCCTTGGTCCGGTCGAACTTTCCGTCACATAGGTCGATGTCGTGATGGGGATCGGGCACCGGCGTTGCGTTCAACTTGGGCACGGCAGGCTCCTCAGCTGGGTTTGTGGTGGAGTGGTGTTGAACGGCTGGGCGGTTCGGGCCGATCTGCAGCCTGCGATTGGCAACGCCCGCTGCAAGCCCTAATATAGTTCAGAAAACCTAAACTTAGAAACATGACTCCGGCACGCCATTTTCGGGAGGGGATGGCGCTTGATGAGGCCTGATGGGCCCGGGAGGCAGCCATGTTGGTTCTCGAGATTCTGGGTGTCTGCGCGTTGGCAATCGCGATTTTTGCTGCGCTGAAAGCATTCCATGCGCACTGCCAGGACAAGTTCGGATACAGCTTCCTGTCGACCGGCGCGTTTCTCGCAACGGCTTGCTCACTCGCATTCTTGCTGGGGGGCCACGCCTGGCGGGAGAGCGCGCTCAAGAGCCACGGCGACGCCCTCAACGGGCTGGTCATCATGATCATCGGTGGCTTGATCGTGGCCACGCTCGTGCGCCTCAATTTCGTGCGGACCAACGCCGTCTATGGCGCCGGCGGGACGGTGCTGCAGCTCTCGTTGTTTGCGACCCTGGCCTATGTCGGCTTCTTCATCCTGATTGCGGCGCTTGCGTTGGCTTTCGTCGGCGTGCTGTTTGGCGGGGCTGCCGGCGGCGAGGTCGATCAAGCCGCAGCGAATGATGAAGCCGCAACGAATGATGAACTGGCGAGGTATGATGCCGCCGGCGCAGGGTGGCAACCCGTCTCTCTGCATTGCTCGACTTGGTCCTGCTCAGAAGGCGTGTGTCACTGTGACGACCGCTGGGGTTGACCCCACAATGCACGCGCCACGCGGGTCGGTGCGGGCAAGGTGGACTTGAGATGCGAGGTCGGCGGCGTACGTTGGTCGTATGCTCACCGACTCCGAAAAATCCCTTATCCAGGACTGTCTGGCGGCACTGAAGCAGGGCTTGCCAGGCTTTCGGACGCGTCGCGCGCAGTTGGAAATGATCGCGGCCGTGTCGAACACGTTCGCTGCGTGTTCGGCGTCTGATGCGGCGCCGCACGAACCCGGCCCCGTGCTCTGTGTTGAAGCGGGCACCGGGTGTGGCAAGAGCATCGCGTATCTGGTGCCCGCGATCGTGCTTGGTCGATCGCGTGGCAAGCGTGTGGTGGTGAGCACCTCGACGACGGCGCTGCAGGGCCAACTCGCCGACAAGGATATCCCTGCGTTGCAGCGGCTCATCCCGACACCCTTTACGGTCGCCATTGCAAAGGGCCGGGGGCGCTATGCGTGTGCCGCCAAGCTCTTTGATCAGGCCGCCTCGGCTCGGCAGGGACGGATCGACCTGGACGGTGGTGCATCGCCTGCGCGAGATTCGCTGACCGACGGCGGCGGCGTCATTCCGGTTGTCGTCACACTTTCACGTGCGCTTGAGAGCGGTGCCTGGGACGGGGATCGTGACTCGCTCACCCTGACCGTCGGAGACCCCGATTGGGCGTTGCTGACGACGGACCGCCTGGGATGCAGCGGCAACCACTGCCCGTACTTCGCCCAGTGTCCGTTTTACCGCGCTCGCGAATCGGTGCGGTCCGCAGACGTCATCATCGCCAACCATTCGCTCGTTCTCGCAAGCTTGGAGATCGATGCCGCCGGTGTGCTGCCTGCGCCAGCCGACACGCTGTATGTGTTCGATGAAGCCCACAGCCTGCCCACCAAGGCGATCGAGCATTTTGCCCAGACGATGCCCGTACTGGGTTCGCTCGACTGGATCGGTGATGTTCCTGACCTCGTGCGGGACGTCTCCTCGGCACTGCTGTTGCCGGATCGATTCCGTGTCGCGGTCCTGGCCCCTTGCCAAGTGCTGTTGGACGGGCTCACAGACCTGCATCGGCGCGTGAAGTCGCTTGAAGCGTTTGAGGACAAGAAGGCAAGGCGCTTTCGTCATGGCATCCTCCCGGCGTGGCTGCAGGTGCTGGGAGACCGCATGGTGGCGGCCGCTGTCACCCTTCTGGAGCGCTTGCAGAGCCTTCGCGAGGCGATGCTTGAGCGGGCTCGCACCGAGGCGGTATTTGTCCAGCGCCTGCTCTCCATGGTGGGTTTCACGTTGACGCGTGTTGAACTACTGATCGGGACCTGGCGGTTGTGGCTCCCGGCGAACCCGGCGCACTCGGGCCACGTTGCGCGTTGGATTGAACTTGGCGAGACACTTTCGGGGGAACCCGACTTCCTGCTCTGCGCGTCGCCACTGGCGGCAGCGAGCGCATTGCGACGATTGCTCTGGGCGCGCGCGGCCGCAGTGGTCCTGACGTCGGCCACGCTCACCTCTTGTGGCGCGTTCGATCTTTTTCTGCGGCAGACGGGACTGAAGCCGCTGACTGCCGTTCGGTGCCTGCGCGTGGCCTCGCCCTTCGACTATGCGGTTAAAGCGAAACTGTGCGTGCCTGCCATGCGGACCGATCCGCGCGATTTGGCCCTCCACACGCAGGAGGTCATGGAGCACCTGCCACGACTGATCCAGACACGCGGAACGCTCGTGCTGTTTGCGTCTGGCCGGCAGATGCGGACGGTCCATGCGGGCCTGCCACAGGCCCTCCAGTTCCGGATTCTCATGCAGGGCTGTGCCTCGAAGACCGAGCTCATCGCGCGACACAAAGCCGCGATTGATCGAGGGGAGGTCAGTGTGATTTTTGGATTGGCGAGCTTTGCGGAAGGTGTAGACCTGGCGCGCGAGTACTGCACGCATGTGATCGTCGCAAAGCTCAGTTTTCCAGTGCCAGATACCCCGATTGAAGAGGCACGGCGCGAATGGATCGAACGCCAGGGACGGTCAGCCTTTGCTGAAGTCACCGTGCCTGAGGCTACGATGCGGCTCGCCCAGGCGGTCGGCAGACTGCTCCGGACGATCGATGACGAGGGGGTGGTGACGTGCCTCGATCGCCGTCTCGTCGACACGGGCTGGGGACGGCGGATTCTCAAGGGCTTGCCGCCGTTCCAGTTGGAGATTGCCAGGCCTGGGCAGAGGTCCGCAGGACGTCGACGCGCCACTTGAAGAAGGGGACATCCCGGGCAAGCTGGAACTGCGAGATCCCTCGCGCCACTCTGCCTGGAGGTCGTTCATGAACAAGCTTGCCATCCCTTTGCCTGATGCGGTGCCCACCCTGCTGGGGAGGGGGCCGATGCGCATTCCTACCGGCGGAAAAATCCGCGCCGGCATCAAAGTCCTCACCAAAGCCGCCGCGAACCACCCGAAGGCGCGTGAGCTGTATGACCGCGGCGTACTGGCCAACAAGTCCTTCGAAGAGATCGAACGCGAGATCGCCACCGCAGCGCCAGAACTTAGGCATCCATTGGTTCCGAAGAACGTACCGTGGTTCACGGTGCGACCGCAGGATTTCGCGCATCCTGCGATCGCCGCCATGATCATGGAACGCTTCGCCGAGGATCACGGCGACGGGGTGGCGCGGCTGTATCGGTTTCCGGTCGTCTTTCCGGCGGACGCGTGGCAGGCGGTCATGCCCCACGAACTGGTCGCCTGGGGCGCAAGCGATAAGCGCTTCTGGTCGGAATACTCGAGCGACGGCCGCGAGCGGGTCTGCAAGTGCTATGCGCCGGTTCCGATGGACGCGAGTGGCAAGCGCGCGATCCGGACCTTCGGGGGTCGAAAGATCGTCTCAAGGAATGAGAATGAGGGGCTGTGCGACCCGGAGCGGTGCGCGGAGTACCAGAACCGGCAGTGCAATCTGTCCGGGCGTTTCGTGTTCTTCATTCCTGGGATTCCCTCGATCCAGGCCTTTGAGCTCCACACCAACAGCTTCTATGCGATGAACGCGGCGATCCAGAAGTTCGAGACGGTCGCGTTCCTGCGTGGCGGGCGGATCTCCGGTTTTCTTGATGTGAAGCGCACGCCCTTCTTCCTCTCGAAGCGACTGATGGAAGTCCCGCATATCGATGCGGAGGGCAGGGCGGTGCGGGTCAGCCACTGGATCATCGAACTGGAGGCGCCGGTGGACGTGACGGCGCTGCTGCGTGACAGCGACGATGACGTGGTGGTCAGTGCAGCAAGCCGCGCCGTCCAGGTCCTAGAAGGGGCGCCACGCGTGATTGAGCCCGAACAGATGGGCGCCTTTCCGGAGGCGGGACTGATCGACCCCAAGGGTGAGACCGAGGGTCCGCATGGGTCACCCGCGAATGACACCGCCTTTCCCGTGGTCCCAAATGCGCAAACCGGCGTTCCTTCAACCGCCGTAGAGGCCGCAGCAGGTCCGGGGAACGGTGCTGCGCGAGCGGTCTCGACATCGACCCCGCCGAGTACCGAGGATGTCATCGCCGTGGCCATGGCCTTTGGCGTGTCTGCCGAGCGGTATGGCGAGTACGCCACCAAACGTTGGGGCGGCGGATGGAAGCTCAATGCGGGCGGGCGTCGCCGTGCGCTCGAGGAGTTGCAGCGCTTTGTGGACACGCCGGACGAATTCGTCGTGAAGCTCGACGCCGAGCTCGACCTGTTCGCCTGATCAGACCACGCCTGAGGTTACTGCGATGCGTATAGCCCACTTTTCTGATCTGCATTACTGCGCGAAGCATTTGCTCGAAGTCGATCGGTGTTTCACGTTTGCCGTGGATGCCGCCATTGCAGCCGGTGTGGACTGCGCATTGATTTCTGGCGATGCCACCGACCATGCGCTCGATGTCCATGCCCCTGCGGTGGCGGCACTGGCGCGCAACGTCCGGCGTCTCGCCGACCACTGCCCGGTGTTGATGCTGCAGGGGACCTTCTCGCATGAGCCGCCTGGGACGTTGGAAGTGTTCAGGTTGTTGGGTGGGCATTTTCCAGTCCACGTAGCGGACCGCATCGAGCAGGTCGCGCTCATGAGCGAGGGCAACTGGTTGCCCTGCCAGGGCTGGCGCTTCGATGAGGTGCCCGCAGGAGCGCGCGCGGTGTTTTCCTGCATTCCGACCATCAACAAGGCGACTGTCGCGGCCGCGGTCGGCGCCACGGAGGCGGCGGGTGCCGTCGGTGAGCACCTGGCGCTGCTTCTGCAGGGTTTCGGTCCTACCAACGCAGCAGCAAGGATGAGCGGTGTGCCCACCATTGGGGTGTCCCACGGGACGGTCTATGGCTGCATCACTGAGCACGGTGTCCCCATGGCCGGCTTTGATCACGAGTTCACGACCGGCACGCTGTTTTCGGCAGGGGTGTCTGCGTTCCTGCTGGGACACATCCACAAGCACCAGATGTGGGAGTGGGGTGGCCGACTCATTGCCTACGCGGGATCGGTCGCTCGACTGCACTATGGGGAGGAGGGTGAAAAGGGTTTTCTGGTATGGGATATCGACACTGCGGGCGCGTCGTGCACGATGGTCCCGACCCCCGCCCGTCGCACGATTGAACTCGCATTTGACGGTCCGCCGGATCTGGCGACGCTGCGTGGTTATGCGCAACGGGACGATCTGGCGGGTACCTATGTGCGCGTGCGCTGGACCGTACCCGAGGAAACGCGCGAATGGGTCGACCGGGATGCGATTACCACCCTGTTCGGGGCGGCTGCCGAGGTACGGCTGGAGGGGCGGGTGATTCCTGCGGTGACAGCGCGGGCTGCGGGGATTTCACGGGTCCCTACGCTGGAGGGCCGTGTGCGGTGTTGGGCGCAGGGCACACAGTCCCCTGTAGATCCGCTGCTCCTCGCGCTGGCCGCTCTAGACCTGCAGACGCCTGCGCAGATTGCCGGGGACTTGCTGTCGGGTAGGCCTTGAAGGGGTGCCAACGGCGATCGAGCGTTCGGTCGAGGCGCGAGCAACGTCATGAACACGGATTCGTGACGTACAGTGGACTAAAAGCCCGTGGCACAGGGCAGGGGGCCAGCCATTTCACCCGGGCCCCTGTCATCGCCTGCCCGCCTTCTCGTCAGGGCGCTGCGTCGCGATCGGTCGAGGCAGATGTTGGATCGAGTATCCAGCGCTTGGCAGTCTGTTCAACCGGGGGGCGAAGATGCGGCCTGCGATATGGCTGCCTCGCCAGGCGGTTGCGGCGCTATGTACCCGGCACCCAGGAATAGCGCCCCCATACCCAAGAGGCTACCGGCGATGCCAATCGGCGAAAGCAGCGCACTGCCGACCAGGGAAAGCAGCTTCAGCATGCCGATGACACAGACCGCAGCCGATGCGCGCCAGGCCGCCGCGTTGCCAGAACGCGACTGGTGAATCAGCAACGCCACGCCCGCTGCTGCGGCAAGCAAGGTGAGCAGCGCGCTCGAGTTGGCAGCGTTCCAGGCGTCCCACCAGCCGGATCCGAATGCCAGCACCCAGACAAAGCAGGCAATGATCAGCCCCGTGGTCGCGATGACCCGACGCACGCCTGGATCGATTGGCGTGACGAGTCGCTGCGCGGTGATCCAGCTCACAGCGAAGACGAGGCCGAACTGCGCCGTCACGAAGAAGTCGATGACCGTCGTTGGGGCAGCGACGCGTTCAAACGGCAGCAGTGCCAGCGCGGCGAGTAGTGCGCCGAGCAGGGCGAGGTTAGGAATCGCATTCGGCGCCGCGCTCCCCAACTCTGGCCAATGCAGGCGGCGTACGAGCCATCCGGAGGCCAGCAAAGCCGCGTAGGCACTGGCGCCGAGTGCGCCATGGCAAGCGGCGAGTCGCACACCGCCGTCCGCCTTGAGGTCCACAATCGCCGTGAGCATCACGAGGCCGAACCCGCAGGCGTAGGTGGCAATATTGCGCGTCGTATTGGCGGCTGGATGCCCCGTCGCGTGCCGCGTGAATGCGGTCGCCGCCGTGGCGAGCGTTCCTGCAAGGGTGAGGGCCTGCGCCGCCAGCGCCTCGCCGGTTGGCCACGCCAGCAGCAGCGTCCACGCCAGTGCGAGAAACACCAACAGCATCTGCGCTTGCCTCGATTCGAGGCGCGCTCGCGCCGGGATCACCCGCACGGTCAACATGCCTATGTAGGCGACCACGGTGAAGACGACGGCGCCGACGCCGGTCCATCGCGACGGGTCGAGCAAGGGCATCGCGATGATCCCGTCCGGGATGAACCAACGGATTCCGAGCATGGGTACCGCCAGCGCAGACACCCATCCCTGGATCTGGAACTCGGTTTCCTGATGACGCGTCTCGTGCCACCACGCCAATGCATACGCTCCAACCCCCAGCACCAGCAAGGCGGCTGGGCCACCGTCTCGCAAGGTCATCGCGGCGCCCACCACGATTAACAGCCGACCGAGCCAGGCGCGGCCGAACGAACCCTGCGTCGTGCCGAGCAGCAGGATGGCGCCCTCGGTGTAGATCGCGATATCGCGATATTCGAGGACAGCGTCGGCGCCGACCAGGGCGGCAAGCAGCGTCAGGCCGGCGAGAACCCAGGTCGTTTCCCGCAGGACCCAGGATGTCCTGGGAACAGTCTTCCACGCGACCGTCATCAGCACGCCCGACGCGAGCCCCATGGCGATCGAAAAGGCCGGATGACCCAGCAACCACTGCTGAAGGGCAACATAGGAAATGACCGTCACGCTCACGCATGCGGCGGTCAGGCCGATCTCACGCGGATCCTTCAGGACCTTGCGTGATCTCAGCACGAACCACCCAAAAAATTGGGCGAGATAGAGGTGCAGAAAGAGTTGCTGCTCCCACGGCGGAAGCGGCGCGCTGTTGCGCGCGTAGGCCAGGGAGGCGAGTCCTGCCGCACAGAGGTGCGCGTGCACCGCGATCTCGATCCAGCCACGTCGCTGACTCACCAGCAAGGCCGCGAAGGTCGTCAAGAGGCCGTAGGCGAGGTTGAAGTCGAGGGGGCCAGAATGATTCAGCGCGAGCAGCGGGGCTGCATACGCACCGAGAAACCCCACGGCAGCGAGGATCTTGCCGTTCTCATGCAGGGCCCGCCATACGGTCCATGCCGCGATCCCCGTAAACGCGGCCAGCGCCGCGTGCTCCTGAAGCATTTCGTAGCTGGTGGCGGCCACATAGGTAGCGAGATAGGCCACGGCCGCGCCCCCTCCCTGGGCCACTTGGCCCCACAACGCGTTTCGGGCACTGACCCGTGTCCCAAGGTAGCTCAAGGCGGCGGCGAAGGCCCAGCCAAGCGCTATCCGGGCGCTTGGGGACAGCAAATTTCCCCAATGGATCGACTTGAACAAGAAGGCGAAGCCCAACAGCAACAGCCCCACTCCTGCCACCGCAAACAGATTGCCCTTGATCAGCGCCCACAGCGTATCGAGCGCGGCAGGCGGGGCCAAACGGGCTTCGGGTGCCTGCGCCATTGCGTCCGCCATTGGGGATAGCGTGACGTCGTCCGACAACGATCGGGCGACGGGCTGAGGCGCTAAGGCTTTGTTGGCTCTAGGAGGGTCTTCCGGCCAGGTGGACGGGATGGTCGGCACCACTACGGCGGGACTATCCGCCTTAGGCACTTCACTGATCGCGTCGGTCGCGGATACGGAAGCTAGAGCGTCGTTGCAAGACGGCAGCGCTGGCGTTTGCGCGACCACATCATCGCGCGCCGCTTCCAAGCGTAGGACCCTTTGGGTGAGTGCGCGAATGAGGCTCGCTTGGTAGAAGGCCCAGGCCACCAATAAGAAAGTTAACAAGACGGTCACTACGGATTCCTCTATCGAATGCGATGGAGAGGGCTACGTGGCCCTGGTTGCAGAATGAGCGGCAACCCCCTGCTTCGTGCAACCTACGCAGAGTCTTCCTGGGTTTAGGCGGAGCACTCGCAACGCGGCCGAATCGCGCGTGACCGACATGTTCTTGGATGATCTTTTGCCGCAGCCTACCACGCAGCCCGATTCTGAAATGCTCCCCCAAGCTGGATTCAGACCCCGACCATTGACGGGATCCGCCACATGGCGGGTTCCTCAGTGCCAATGACGCGGCTGTGGCCGTCAGTGAGAAGCGCGCAGTGCGCTTGCAAGGGCTCGCACCAATCGATCAGTCCCCACGGTCGCGCAGTGCGCCGAGTGTCGGGTTGTTCGACGTGCAGGGCGCCCAGGTCTGCGTAGGGTAGACGGTGGCTTGGGAGGGTCGGAAGTAGGTGGATATCGGGGCGGCGGTGGCGATTTTGAAAGGATTGGCGGCGGTGAGTCTGGATGCACGGAACGCCCGAGTCGTCACGACATGGGCTGCGGGAATCTCGACGCTGACGACGCTGGAGGGCAGGGCACGTGTCTGGGCTGAGGCGACGATGGCTGATTCGCCCGCACTGGTCTCTGCGCTGCAAGCGCTTAACCTGAGGTCCCCTGTCGCGATCGCCGAAGAGATCCTTCTGGATCGTTGAAGTCGAGGGTCATCGAGCGTAAGCGAGTCCAAGTTTGCCAGAGCGCCGATGCCCGAAGATCCACGCGATTTCTCTCGTTCTGGAAAATATTTTCAAAAGGATGGTGTCCCCGACTGCCGACTCGCGCTTTGTAAGTTAAGCGCGCCAATCTCGGCGCATCCAACGCCCCAAACCCAGACTGGAGATATCCAAATGAACTATGTCAATGCCAAGCCCAGCAAGCTCGCCGCCGCTATTCTCTCCAGCGCCGTCACCGTCGTCGTCACGGCCACCATCGTGTTCGGCATGGCCGGTCTGCCGAACCAAGGCAGCGCGCCCCAGGTCGCCTCTGCCTCGGTCTACGCCGGCGTGCAGGGCTGAGGGATAGCCGGCCATTCGGCCGCAGGCGAAGCCGTTCATTGCGCGATTTCCACTGTGCGTTGCATTCCATTCGCAAGGGCAAAGCCGCAGAGGCAAAGTGGCTCCATGCGAGGTGTTGCTGGCACCACCTCACCGGAGATCGCAGCCATGCATACCACCGCCGCTCCGCAGCATTTGATGACTCCCTCGTGTCGTCAACGCAGCCAGGTCGGTCGTGCCAGCCCGCTGATCTCGCTGGTCGTACTTGCGGGGAACCTAAAGCTCGCAAAGCGATGCGCCGACGCGAACGCAGCCCAGAAAGACTTCCTTTTGAGAGGCCAGAACATGGAAATCCAAGCAGTCCCTAGCGACCGACGCGCGCGTGCCGCTGCAAATTGGCGTGAACAGGTTAAAAATTTCCTTTCGGGCAAGGCCACGTGCCGTAAGACCGTCACTGCCACGAGCACAGGCGCCGTCACCGCCATCCTGGTCGCCGGTGGCCTGGTTGCAGGGTTCGCCGGCCCCGCTGCCGCTACCGAGTGCCCGGCGGGGACCCCCGTTCCGTACGGGCTGATTGGCGACACTTGGCGCACGGTCGATCGCCACCAGTACCAAGCCGGAGGCATTGTCAAGGATCGCATCGGCTGCCCGATTGAGCCGGAGCACGGCGTTCCGGGACGCAACGGGCGGTTGCAGACGTTCCAAAAGGGCCAGATCGCGTGGACACCCGATCAGGGCCCACGCATGACCATCTGGGCGATTCGGGACAAGGCCCATTTCCGCGTCCAGTGGGCGACGAATGACAACTGGAGCTACGACAAGTATCTCATCCGGTGGGACCGCGACGGGCAGAACATCGGGCAACGCGACATTTCCGGCGTCACCGATGGCTGGTGGGACTTTGACTTCGACACCCCGGGGACGTACACATTCATCGTCGAGGGGCGTAGCGGCGGGGGCTACCACCATGGGTGGACTATTCCCGTTGGCGGCACTATCTCGGCCAAAGATATCCCGCCGCCGAACGTACCCCCCAGAAACCCACCGCCGGAAATTCCCTCACCGACAATTAGCGCAACGACTGAAGGTGCGGGAGCTGGGACAATTCTTGACGTTACGGGGTCTCGGTTCCTACCCAACAAGACCGTCACGGTGCGCGTTGTCGATGACGTGTTTCATGAGCGGAACTTCCAACAGAGTTCTACACCAGTTGGGGGACTCAAAATGCGAATATCCCTCGCCTGTAATAGTGGACTACCCTTTCACGTGTCGGCTACCGACTCGCGCCCGGCTCCAGGGATACTTGGAGTGCTCTTCAGCAACTACGTCACCTTGCCCTGCCCCTAACAGACCACCGCCCTCAGAGCGGTGTTGGCATTCCCTTCCCGGTGTTTGCCAACGGAGGCCCACCCAGCACCGCTGTCTATTTGCGGATCCAGGCGTCACTCAGGCAAAGTCCTGCTGAAATGCTTGGCGCTGGCCGTCCACTTCAATGACAAGCTGGTACTGAAAGTAGCGATCGTTCTGCAACGACGGGTAGCCGCCGGCGACGGGAGTTGCGAGACATGCGCCCAGCACGGCCAGGCGGAACGACAGCGGCAACTTGGGCTCCCTGATTGGGCTAGACGAGCACGTCGAAACGCAAGACTGACCTCGAGCGTGCCGGTGAATGCGCGCCAAAGTGGGGGCAGGCGGCAGTCTTTCGCAGAGAGTACGCATCCTACTTCGGGGGCTCGGCGCCAATCTGTCTGCCGCAGCGGTGTCGGGATTTCCCGCGGCTTCAGTTCATGTACCCGAACCTGCGCCAAAAGTTGGGCGCCTTAATCGGACCAACGCATCTGCTGCTTCGTGGCCATCCGATGGCTGACGACCTGATTGACGGCAGAACCTGCAATCGAACTGCTGGTAGCGCAATATGATGACCGCCCGATGGCAAGCAGATTAGCCCCCACTTTGGCCCGCTGTCCGTCTGAACGGAGCTGGGATGGTCGGTCACCCTGGTCGGTTTTCGTTGGAAAAACCGGGCATTAATGCGTCGATTTTCAACGGACCCCACCATGCGGTGCTCAATCAGATTTCCTACGCACCCAATTTTCGACCACCAGCCCGTCTACTCTGCGGAAATGCCGCTCGTTGTCCGTGACGAGGACGGCTCCAACTGACAGGGCGTGGGCGGCGATCATCTCGTCAAAGTCTCCGATTGGCGTCCGTGCCTCACGCAGCTTAGCCCGCAGGCGCCCGTGCATCTCGGCGGCACCTTTGTCCCACGGCAGG